>CAYHLB010000032.1:0-9153 GCA_964357325.1 Candidatus Woesearchaeota archaeon | reverse complement strand
GTGACAGGCACTTGTTTTTAGGATGCGCTCAAAAACATTCAGAAGTTTTTGGCGCACAGAAAATTCCCCTGAAAGAATTTTCTTGTGCTCAGAAATTGAAGCAAGTAAACTACCGCATCATAAATGATGCGGTTTTCAATTTCTGACATAAACAAAGAATAATAAATACTTTGACCAACTAGACTTATAATCACATCCTTAGAAGCGATTAAAAGTAATGTCAAGAAAAAAATGATGTAAGGTGTTATTTCCTTTAACAAACCAAAACCTCTATCGTATTGAAACTTTTTGTATTCAATAAAATCCTCTATTGTTCCTTTCCAATCTTCCTTAAATTCTCTTTCAGCATCTAAATCTTTAGGAGAACTTTTTTTGAAAATTACATTTACATAAATTATCGCTAACATGATAATGATGCCTGATATTAATATCTCTATTAGAGATGACATTACCTGATTCTGTATTAAGGATTCAATCCAAACTTCCATGTTAAATTTTCAGAATAAGTCTGAGGATTATCACCCCATATTAAACAGAATAAACAGGATTTAAAAAAGCTTGTATAGAATTACTTAACTTCTTCCAATATCTTCCTAATTGCCTTAAAAAATAAATCTGCATTATCCAGAGATTCTTTTGCTGGTTGAACATTTGCCTGTGGCAAAATCTGATATGTAAATCTTCCTCTCTTCCCTTTTTCACTTGAGAAAATTTCTAATAAAGCATCTGCCTTTATTGCCATGTCTTCATAAATCTTAAATAATTCTTTGTCAAGTTTACCTGTTTGAACAAGGAATTTTTTAAATGCCTTTAATGTTTTCTTGTGGACATTAGGCATATCGGTTTTTATCCCTTCATTAATTAAAATTGCTTTGGCTGTATTGAATATACAATAATATGAATGACTAATAACCGAACTGTAGAAAGTAAAACTTGTTTCTATCTTAAATTGCTCCTTTTGTATTGTTGGATTTAATGAAACTTCATTTAGAATCTTTCCAGCAATTAATTCATTTTCAGCTCTTGACAAATAGAGTTTAGATATGTTGTTCATGACGAGTCCTCTTTAATAATATATAATATTCAATCAAGCCATAGTATATAAGATTTGCTCTGTAAATTTCTTTTCCTACATTTTGTTCCTCATTATTTAGCATCTCTAAAAATTCTTTTTCAGTAAAAACATAATAATCAATTTTTATTAACTCCCTTCTTTTGATAGTTTCAATGAACGGAGTAATCTCTTTTTTTGTTTCTTCATTATCAACAATAACTGCAATGTCTAAATCAGATTTTTTTGTTTGTGTTTCTTTAGCATAACTTCCAAATATAAGCAGAGTAAAAAAACCAGTGTGTTTTGTTATCCTATCTTGAAGTTCCTGCATAATTTTTTTAGGAATAGTCTTATTATTAAGAACATCAATTTCATTTATTAGATTCAAATAAGCAAGAGTTAGATTATTTGATAGGTTTAAAGTATAAGTCGTTACATCCGCAGTTTTCTTTGACTCAACTAAATTTAATTCCTTAAACTCTTTCAAGGCAATTAAAGGAATATTATTAGACTTTTGTTTGCTTTTCTGTTTTATTTCCTTAAATGTAAGTTCTTTGAATATATCTGTTTTAAAGACTTTCAATATTTTGACTTGATTTTTAGTTAACATATCTATCCCTATTATTAGGTATCTCAATACCTATTATTAGGGATTAAGGTATTTAAGCTTTTTGGTAAGTTACTATTAACGTGACATCCTCCTCGCCATAAAGGGTTGCCTTCAGCAACTTTTTGCCTGCTGGCAAAAAGCGAGGCGTCCTTAGTAAGTCCAAGCAAAATTACTATTTCCAACACCATCACAAAAATATCCATCATTCCAAAATTCTCCATTAGGATATCTCTTTCGCAAGTTTGGACAAATACGAAATAAAATATATGAAGACAATCCTTTGATAATCTGCATTGCCTTTGCATCACTCATTGTTCTTGGAATATTTGCAATCATATGAACATGCTCATCCATTACTTTTATTATTTCAATTTCTATTTTGTGTTTTTTGCAGGCTTCTTCTATTGATACTCTGCAAAAAACTTTCAGTTTTTCTTTTTGCATCATTTTGTATCTATATTTTGGCGTTATTTGTATGTGTTTTTTATTCGAACCTACAGAGCTACCGCTATGTTTGTACATTTTTACCTCCAGAAAAGTTTATTTAGAAGCCCAACTACAACTGCATTGATGTGTTCAATGAGCTAAAGTCAAGCTCAAAAATAATAAGTTATTTAGAAATAAATATCTAGCGCAATTCATCTATGCCTTAAAAGGTATAGGGTTCTTGCGCAGGTCTAAGTGCTTTTTGTTTATTAAAAATCCTAAGAATAAGTCATTTTTAAAGTTTCTTAAATCATTCAATGCCAAATTATTTAAACAAAAAAACCATTAGGTTACAATGAAAAAGAGAGTTCCAGCTATTTTTAAAAAAAATCCACTAATCCTAATTTCAATAATCTCCCTAATCCTATTTTTAATAATTCTCCTAGATGTTTTAACAACTAAACAATTAATCAAACTAGATTATTTAATCTACAAGTCAATACTAAATATACAAACTCCAATTTTAACTCCGGCATTTATTTTAATAACAAATTTTGGAAATACAATCCCCCTAATAATTCTAACAATAATACTTTCCATATTCCTATTAATAAGGAAAAAATATTCTCACCTAATCCTATTAATTCTCTCAATGTCTCTAGGAACAATACTAGAATTATCCATAAAACTCCTAATTCATAGACTAAGACCTGAGCAAGCATTAATTAATATAACTCGATTTAGTTTTCCAAGCGGACATGCAACAATAGCAACCATATTCTTCACAATCCTACTCTATTCTTTAATAGAAAACATCAAATCAAAAAAAGTAAAAATAATCCTTACAATTGCAGCAATAATAATTATCCTCCTAATTAGTTTCTCAAGAATTTATCTAGGAGTACATTGGTTTTCAGATGTCCTTGGAGGAATTATTCTAGGAATATTAATCAATTCCTCAATACTTTTAGCAATAGAAATGTGGTACAAAAAGAAATGAACAACGCCCGGGACAGGATTTGAACCTGCGACCCCCTGCTTTCTCCTATTAAAAACTATCTTCTTTATTATTAGAAGGCAAGTGCTCTATCCAGGCTGAGCTACCCGGGCATAAAAAGACTAAAAAAAGTTCATATTTAAAATTATGTTTTTATAAAAATTAATACCTCTTTTCCATTATATATTTAAATCTTCAATTCGCAAGAATTGAACGAGTTAAATATTTGCAGGAGCAAATATTTAAACCCCTGTTCATTTCATCATATATAAACAAATAATCCAGCAGCTTAAACTTCAATCTATGCTTAACCGCGATTATTATACATTACTAAAACAGAATATGCCAAAAATAAACATAACCTTTTTAGGAACATCAAGCGCAATACCAACAATCAATCGTAATCATATTTCTATTTTCATGAATTATAAAGATGAAAACATCCTAATTGATTGTGGAGAAGGAACCCAAAGACAAATAAGAAAAGCAAAAATAAATCCATGTTCAATAACAAGAATACTTATCACTCATTTTCATGGAGACCATGTGTTCGGCCTTCCAGGACTATTTCAAACCCTTGCCCTAAATCACTATAACAAAACACTCTATATCTATGGCCCAAAAGGAACTAAAAAATTCATAAATGAAATTTTCAAAACATTCATTGGAGTTAAAGTAATAAAAATGCAAGTAAATGAAGTTTCTGGAAAATTCCTAAAAACAAAAGATTTTGAAATAACAGCCCTGCCATTAAACCATGATGCTCCTTGCAATGGTTATTTATTTGAAGAAAAAGATAAACTAAGAATAAATAGAGACAAACTTGCAAGAATTAAAATACCAAATATTCCAGAACTTGCAAAACTAACTCAAAAAAAGAACATAAAATATCAAAATAAAACAATCAATTACAAAGACATAACCTATTTGGAAAAAGGCAAAAAAATATCCCTTATTCTAGATACAGGCCTTTGCAATAACATAAAGAAACTCACAAAAAATTCAAATCTTGCAATACTTGAGTCCACTTTTCTCGAAGAATCACTAAACGGAGAAAAACTTGCAAAAGAATACAAACACCTAACAGCAAAACAAGCAGGAAAAATAGCAAAACAAAACAATGTCAAACAACTTATATTAACCCACATCTCCCAAAGATATGAAAAAAATCCAGAACTTCTCCTAAATGAAGCAAAATCAGTTTTTCCAAACACAAAATTAGTTAATGATTTTGATAAAGTGGAAATTTAAACAATCCCAAGTCTTCTTTTATTATAAGCAGTGAATCCACCTGCTTCTATAATCTCCTTTACAGGCCCAAAAGGCTTTAATGGATAAACTTGCCTTCCAGATGTATCGCTTAAATTTGTAATAGTTGGAACACCTGTTAAATCTATTTCTGCTTCATCTCCGGTCTCAAAAACATTTTCATTTGTTAAATCCAAAGTTGATTCTAATGGAAGAATAATTCCGCCATTAACAGAATTTCTATAATATATTCTTGCAAATGTTTGTGCAACAACTGCCTCAACTCCTGCAGCTCGAAGTGCAATTGGAGCATGTTCTCTTGAACTTCCACATCCAAAATTTCTTCGAGCAATAACTATCCTATAATCGCAACTTCCATCAGGATTTAAAAAAGGAATAGTAGCATCTAATCCTTCCATAGCATGTTTACCTAAAACTTTAGGATCCATTGTATTCATATATCTTGCAGGAATAATTGCATCAGTATCAATATTATCTCCAACAACATACACTCTTCCAGTTATTCTTTTACTCATTTTTAACTCCTGTAATATAGCCTGCAATTGCACTTGCAGCAACTGTTTTCGGTGATGCTAGATAAACTTCTGAATCAAGATGCCCCATTCTTCCTCTAAAATTTCTATTGGTTGTACTTATACAAACTTCTCCAGGAGCTAAAACTCCCATATATCCTCCAAGGCAAGCACCGCATGTTGGAGCTGAAAAAACAGCTCCAGAATCCTTAAAAATTTTATACAATCCACTTTCAACGATTCTATCTTGTATATCTGATGTAGATGGAACAACTAATAATCTAACTCCAGGGGCAACCTTATTTCCTTTTAAAATTTCAGCAGCAGCTACAAAATCTTCCCATTTTCCACCAGTGCAACTTCCAATATACGCTTGATTAATTTTTATATCACGAAGTTCAGATGCAAATGCAATATTTGAAGGCAAATGTGGCATTGCAACCAAAGGTTGTAATCCAGATGCATTTATTTTTTTAACACTAGCATACTCTGCATCAAAATCTGAAAATAACCCTATATCTTTCCAGGTCTGTAAAAATCCCTTTCCATTTCTCAAAAACAAGTCGCTCTGAATATCATACCTTAATTTTTTTCTTAAATAATCCATTGTTACCTTATCAGGTTCAATAATTCCAGATTTTGCGCCTGCTTCAATTGCCATGTTAGTTAAAGTCATTCTTTCATCCATAGACATATTTCTGATTGTATCGCCAGACCACTCCATTGCCTGATATAAACAACCATCAACACCAACATTGCCAACAACTTGTAAAAACAAATCTTTTGCCATAACATTTTTTGGCATTTCTCCATTAACTTCTATTCTAAAACTTTCAGGAACTCTAAACCATAAACTTCCTGTAGCTAAAACATTTCCAGCTTCAGTTGTTCCAATTCCAGTTGAAAAAGCTCCAAGAGCCCCATAAGTGCAAGTATGTGAATCTCCTCCAACAATTAAATCACCAGGAATTATATGGCCTTTTGAAGGAAGCATAACATGACAAACACCATAATCTCCACCTTCAATCATATAACCAACAACATTTGCACCAAGCCCTTGCTGTTCATTAACAAATCCTTTTAATTCTTTATATAAAATAGCAGAAGCAATATCTTTTCCAGGAACATAATGATCAGGTGTAACAACAACTTTTAAATCTCTATGAACTCTATTTCTAAATTCTTTTCTCAATAATTTTATTGCATCACTTGAAGTAATATCATGCATCATTAAAACATCAACTTTAGCTTCAATTGTTTCTCCAGGAACAACTCTTGCCTTTCCACAATGTCTTGCGAGTATTTTTTCAGTTATTGTTTGTCCTGCCATTTTAAATTTTTTAAGCTGCTCCCCTATTTAAAATATTTCCCACAACCATATCTCCAAATTGAGTTGTAGAAACAATTCTAGCCTTTGATAAAGAATCGTGAAGATTAAAATGCTCCCCAACTAAAAGTTTCAATCTGTCTCTTGTAACACCTGGAGCTACTATTTCATATACTGAGAAAAATTCATCAACATGCCTTTGAACCCTATACTCTCTTTGAGAATCAGATAATAATTTAAAAAGTTCTCCAGTCATAAAACCATTTGAAAAAACAAGCTCAAGCCCTTTCCAAATATCATTAGCAGCTTCTTTAAAACCGAAACTTTTTTCAAGCATATATGCAACACATCCTATCATTGCATAAGGATTTGCTTTATTTTGTCTAGCAATATCTGGAGCACTTCCATGACTCGGTTCATAATATCCTCTTCCAGTCTCAGGATTAAAACACGCTGAAGGCATAAGCCCCAAACTTCCAATTACTCCAGCAATTTGATCAGTCAAAATATCTCCAAAAAGATTATCAGTAGCCATAACACAATAATTAAATTGTGCAGGGTCTCTTTGAATTTGACACGAAGCATTATCAACTAAGATTTCTTCTAAATTTACATTAGGATATTTTTTTGCAACTTGTGAAAAAACATAATTCCATAATCGAGACTCAGCAAGAATATTTTTCTTATGTACATTAACAACTCTCCAATTTCTAGCTTGAGCCTCTTTAAAGCAAACTTCTGCAAATCTTTCAGTCTCTGCAACAGTATATTTTCCTTCGTCAATAGCATAGTCTTGAACAAGTATACCTTTTTTTAGCGCTTCACTTTTAACCCCAAAATAATTTCCACCAGTAATTTCTCTCAAAACTAAGAAATCAATCCCCTCATGAACCAATTCAGGTTTAGTAGAAGAAAAATGAACACAAGATTTAACAAGTCTTGCAGGCCTATAACAAGCATAAGTGTCTAAATCTCCCCTTAAAGGAAGTAAAGCATCTCTCTCAAGTACAAACCCTTTTTCTTGTTCAAGTTTAGTTGATTTAGCTAAACTAAGCCCTATAGGGCCTTTTAAAACACAAGCTGCTTCTTCCTTAACAAATCTTCTAGTTACTTCTGGATAAGGGTGCTGATGTGAATAAACCGCAGAACCTCCGTAAGGAAGAGAAACATAATCAAAACTAAATCCATATTTTTGAGCAGTTGCATTTAAAACCTTTCGAGCTTCTTGCATTATTTCAGGACCTGTTTCATCTCCTTCAAGTCCTGCAATTTTTCCGAGATTTTTCATCCCTCAAATCAAAATTAAATCATTTAAAAACATTTATATAAAATAAAACAACAAAGTCCAATCATTTCAAAGTCCTGTTTTCTCCGAAGTCTTTTTCAAAAGAGCTCCAACCCTTTTAAAATCCAGTTCTTTCCGAAGTTTCTTCCAAGAAAGCTCCAACTACAATTACAATTTTTTAAAGAACCATCGACCGTGCTATAATCAAAATAGGTCAAAGCTCAATACTTAATGTTTAGCCACACTAGCAGGTGAAATAAAGATTATTGTGTCGCCTCTTAAAAAAGTCAACCCAACGCTTCTCTTACTTTCATTGTCAACAATCTCCTTAGCATTATCCAACACAATATTAATGTGTATATCAAATGCCAATAGGGTGCCGACCATCTGCTTGTTGTTTTTCAATTGCACAAGGACTTCTTTTCCTTTTGCATTGTTCAACACATCTAGTGGTCTTTCGATTCCATTAACCATAAAACAAAATCATCTAAGAGGTATTTAAACCTTTTGGACGTAAGTCCCAAATGGCACTGAAAAAATGAAAATTTTTTCTCAGCATTTCTATATCCCTAGAAAAAATCAAATGAAATTAAAAGCAAAACCTTTAAACATCAGAATTTTGTGGCTTAAAGATTTCGGAAACAAAGCGAAATCTTTAAATACAAACTTTTTCTCAAAACTCCATGGGATATGGAAGAAAAATAACAGGCGGAAAATACAAATTTTTTAGAAAAAAGAAAAAATTTCAAAACCAGCCAGTGCAAAGAAAAGTAAAACTAAGAACCACAAAAAAGAAAACAATAAGAGGAATTGGTGGAAATAAAAGAACCGTCCTACTTTCAGCAGAATATGCAAACATTATTGATAAAAACAATAAAGCAAAAAAAGCAAAGATTCTAAATGTAATAGAAACTCCTGCAGACAGATTCCTAGCAAGACAAAACATTCTAGTTAAATCAGCAATAATTGAAACAGAACTTGGAAAAGCAAGAATAACCAACCGTCCTTCTCAAGAAGGCCAAGTGAATGCAACATTGATATAAAATGTTAATACATGAATTTGATGATGAGGATCAGGCTCAAAAAAGTTTAGAACAGATAGGACTTGAAATACATTGGGAAACCTTCAATAGAAAAAGAACAGGTTTTGCATGGGTTGAATTAAAACCAGAAAGTATTAAAGGGTCAGATAGAGAATATTTTTCAAGAAAGGGTTCAAGGGTCATTGCAAATATTAGAAAAAATAGAAGATTATATGGTTTTGAGGGCCATCCTATTGAACAAAAGTATTTACAAAGATATGCAGAATTATTACCTTCTAAAAACTAAAGAGTTTATAATATATTTTTATCGTCGATAAACCCTTTTTCTCACCCAAAGCTTTATATATAACCTCCTCATTGAGTTTATAAATATTACTAAACCTTTATATATCGAAATGGCAAGCGTTAAAAGATGTCCTGAATGTGGAAGTGTAAATCTTAATTGGGATGAACAAAAAGGAGAAATATATTGCAATGACTGTGGAACAGTTGTTGAAGAAAAAATGGTTGATTCTTCTCAAGAACTTCAAGGAAGCTTTGAATCAGGAGATAAAAAAGGTCGTGGCGGCGCACCATTATCAATGCAAAAATTCGATAAAGGCCTTACAACAAATGTTGGAGAAATTTCTG
>CAYHLB010000031.1:0-9164 GCA_964357325.1 Candidatus Woesearchaeota archaeon | reverse complement strand
TATTAATGGTTAGTGTATTGAGAAGATTTTTATATTCTTTTTTAAGTATTATTCTATGCCGCAGGAGCTCACTTTAACACAAATATTTATATACTATTCTTTCTTCATTTTATATGGCAAAATTTTTTATATTTAAAAATGAAGAACTATTAATTAAATTTTTTAGTCAAATTAAGTCTTCTTCAAATTTGAAATGGAAAGAAATAGCTTTTAAGCTTAATGTGTCTAGGGATACTCTTGAAAGATATCGTTCAAATTCTTCTCGAATTAGGGGGGATCTTTTTTATAAGTTACTGGATTTTATTCCTTTTGAATCTAGGGAAGAGATATTGAGAAATGTTAAAGAAGTTGATTCAAAAGATTGGTTGAGCCATGGTGGTAAAATGGCATATACTATTAATTTTGAAAAGTTTAGGGAAGGAAGAAAAAAAGGAGTCATTGGTTTAAAAAAATATCAGAAAACTAGAAAAAATAATCCTAAAATTATACCTAAAATTGATTTTGAATTATCTAAAGATATTTGTGAATTTATAGGTGCTTTTATTGGAGATGGTATGTTTAATCTATATCGTAATAAAGTATATCATATAGAATTTTCTGGGGATAGTAGGAAAGATTTAGACTATTACCAAGAAGGAATAATTCCAATAATTCAATCAGTTATCCCTAATCTAAAACCACATATCTATAAAGTAAAAGATAGAAATTGTATAAGAATATTATTTTTTTCTAAAAATCTATTTTATTTTCTAAAAGATGGTTTTGGATTTATTCCAGGTAAAAAGACTTATACTGTTAAAATTCCCGAAAAAATTATGAATTCTAAAGATGAGTTTATTTATTCAACTATTAGGGGCATTTTTGATACTGATGGATGTGTATATTTTGATAAGAGGGAAGGATATAAGCGACCTTATCCCCGGATTGTTCTTCAGATAGCAAGCGAACCTCTCTTCATGCAACTTAACACATACCTTTCTAAAAAATTTAAAATTTACTCTGGAAAAAATAATAGGAATATTTATTATATTGAAATTTATGGTTTTAATCAGTTAAAAGAATGGATGTCTAAAATTGGCTTTTCAAATAAAAGACATCTTGATAAAATTGCCTCGGTAGCTTAACTGGTAAAGTGCGGCCATGGTAAGGCCGAGAGAGTGGGTTCGAGTCCCACCCGAGGCTTGTTAGATTTTTTTAATAAGATTTATAAACAAGGCTTTTTGCTTTACTATATGGAAAAGAAGAATAATGCAAATGAGGAAAATGGTTTGGATGTTCTTAAAGAGAAGTATGAGAAATTAAAGGAAAAGTATAATCTTCCTGAGTTTTATGATTTGAATAAGTTGTTTGATATAGAGGATATTGATGCAGACAGTGATTTCTTTTTAAGAAAAATACGAAGGGTTATTGCAGACAGAATTGCAGGATATTCTAGATTTGTTGAGGTTATACTTAATCCTAGCAATGCTCCTGTTTTTTTCTTTAATTTAATAAAAAAGTTAGAATTAAAAGATAAGGAACTAATAAAAGAGGCATATGAGGTTCTTGGGAATCTAGAACTTGAGATGATGGGTCTTGATTTAGATTATTCTGAGAAAAAAGAGGCTGAATTTTTGAAAAATATTGTTTTGGTTTTTGATAAAACAATAAGGCCTATTTTTTTAGATGTTCTTAAGAAATTGAGGGATAGTGATGAAAAGATAGATGATAAAAAAGAGACTAGTAGAAGTTATTTTGGGTGATTTTTTTATAATAATAACTCTATGTCTATTTCCATACATGCGGATAGCAAGTTCATTAGAGATCCTCTAGATTTATCTCCAATGAAGATGATAACCGGTTCACTGTAACTCCTCTATGTTAAGTTCTAGTGAAGATGATAATAAGTTCACTAGAGATTCTCTATATCTATCTCCAATGAAGATTAGACTAGTAGCATTTCTATGTCAACCTCCATGCTAGCTACAGGCATTTTAATTTTATTGTTCTTTAGAACAAAGGGAGCTATTTCTCCGAGTATTCCAATTGGTTTGTTGTTTATGAATATTTTTCCACATCTGCCTGTGATAAAGCTTGGATGCTCTGTTTCTTTTATTTGATATTCTAGATTAAGCATCCTCATTAGATAATCTAGGTTTTGTTTTATTTCAGTAAAGTTTGCTTTTTCATGGCAAAGACTTATGCAAAGAGATTCTTTTTCACCTATTTTTGTATTTTCTTCATCATTGTCATAGAAAATTTTTCCAAGTTCAAATATTTTTTGAGGATAAACCGAGTCTGAATTTTTGCTCAATACATCTATTGATTGGGATAAAAGGGAGGTTCTTAATAGGTTATTTTCAGTTTTTGAATCAACAACTTCTATCATGTCATTTTTAAAATCTTTTATTCCAATGTTTTTAAATTGTTTTTCTTTTGTTGAAAGATGGTATGTAGATGTTTCTATTAAATTTAAACCTATTAAAATTTCTGAAATTTTTCTTTTTAAAATTGAAATAGGATTTTCACTTCCGATTGTTGCTATCTTGGGTATTTCAGGAATAAAATTTTCATAGCCATAGCTAATTGCAATTTCTTCTGCAATGTCTATTTCATGGAGAATATCAGTTCTATAGCATGGAATAAGAGCTATTGATTGTTCTTTTTCTTTAATGTATTGTATATTCATTTTTTCAAGAGATTTGATTATTTCTTTTTCATTTAGTTCAAGGCCAAGGGTTTTATTTATAAAATCTATTGAAAAGGGCATTTTTTCATGTTCAAGATTTGGAGAGATTGATTTTCCTTCTTTATCATTTATTTCCATTGAATAGATTTTACCCCCTATATCTGCTAAAGAAATTACTATTATGTTAAGTGCTTTTTTTAGATATTCTTGATTAAAACCAGAAACTTCTACGAATACTTCTTTTGTTTCTGCTGTTATTTTTCCAGTTTTATTTGAATTAATTATTGGTGGCATTGAAAGGATTTCATTATTTGCATCAATAAATATTGGGAACAATTCTTCATCTTTTAACAAATCTGCATATTCTCTTCCAGTAGGATGTTGGGATAAGATTTGTCTTCCATTAATTTCTCTTGGAAAATCAAGTGGCTGGAATTTTATGTCTTCTGGTTTTTTTGCTAAAAAAATTATTGGAAGTTTAATTGCTTCTAAAGGATAGATTCCTATTGCTAATTTTTTTCTATTTCTTCCATAGGTTAGATGAAGTTTTTCTTGAATATCAATTATATTTTTTATTTTTTCATCATTAAATTTTAGGTTTTTTACTATAGCACATATAGTATATGGCCTGACTTTTTTAACAGATTTATCAATTGTGACTTTGTAATCTTTTTCTGATTTTTCAGTTTTATATTCAAATATTGGTTTTTTTTCTAAAAATGGCAGGATTGCTCTTGTAAAACCTTGGAATGATAACAGGTCTGGCCTATTTGGAAAGATTTCTATTGATATTTCTTCATCTGTTAATTTGTCAACAGGAGTTCCAAACATTCCAATTTTATTTTCAAGTTCTGGAGTAATTTTCCCAATTACTTTTTCAAGCTCTTTTAGGTTTAAGGTTAGGACTGCCATTATATCTTTGATTTATTAATTATTAAGTTTAATTTTTCTTCAATTTTATCAAATCTATTATTCATTTCATTTTTAATTTTCAAGAAACTTAAAGCTGTTTTTTTATCAATCTCCGATAGTTTTAAAGAATTTTTTTTGTCATTATTAAATATAGTTTTCCATATTATTAGTTCAGAACCAGCGACAGCAACTCCTATACCAATTATAGCATCTATTTCAGGAGGAGAGCCATGGAGAAGCCATAATGCTGTTCCAATTATTATTAATATAAATATCCAAAATACAATATCTTCAATGGTTATTTTCATTATATCTGACTCCTAAATAAAACATATATGGATAATATTAACAAAGAAATTATTAATATCCAAAATAATATATTTGATATTTTTATTTTTTTCATTTTATTTTAATTTCTACCTCATCTCCCTCATTTAAATTTAATTTTTATTTTTTCCAGATTTTCATATCCCTTAATTTAGTTAAATCATTGCCATACATGTCTCTGAAATCATTTACTTTGAAGAATTCCATTATTATTCTATCAAAACCAGGGCCCCATGCTAAAACTGGAATATGTTTTCCAAAAATTGGTATTGTTACTTCTGGTCTAAACATGCCTGCTCCTCCAAGTTCAACCCATTTGTTGAATATTGGATGAAAGACATCTATTTCAAGAGATGGTTCTGTATATGGGAAGTAAGAAGGCCTTATTCTTATTTTATCATATCCCATTTTTGAGAAAAATTCTATTAGATAACCTAAAAGCTGACGAAAGTTTGCGTTTTCATCCACAACTATCCCTTCTGTTTGATTGAATTCAAATCCATGCGTTGCGTCTATTGTTTCATTTCTAAAGCATTTTCCTAATGCAAAGTATTTTGCTGGAAATTCTTTTTTTTCAGCTATTTTTTTTAATTGTTGTATTGATAAACAGGTTGTATGGGTTCTTAATAATACTTTTCTTGCATCATCTTCTTTCCATTCATATTCCCAGCCTTTACTTCCTTTAATTTTACCTTCATGAGCTTCTTTTATTGAACTGATTATTTTTTTATCTGGAAGTTTTGCTGTTTTGTTTTTAATAAAGAATGTGTCTTGCATTTCTCTTACTGGATGGTCTTGAGCTGTAAACAGTGCATCAAAATTCCAGAAAGAAGAAATTGTTATTGTTCCAGTCATTTCTTTAAATCCCATTTCTAACCAGGTTTTTTTAGCATAATCTGTTGCTTGATTGACAAAATATTTTTTTCCACCAAATATTTTTGGCACTGGACTCTGAATATCATATCTTCTGAATTTTTTTCCATGCCATGCATTGGTTTTTATTAAAGAAGGAGTTATTGCTTCAATCATGTCTTTCGACGATTTGAAGTCATGCTTTATTAATTTTTCTCCTAGTTCTGTTGGGTAGATTTCTAGAGTTTTTATTTCATTTATCTCAATTATATCTTTTCTTGATTTTAAGTTGTTTAAAGAATATTGTTCCTCTGGTTTTAGGTCTTCTAATTTTTTTGGAAGAGATTCTAGGAAATGTTCGTCTAAAGTTTTCTCTGTTAATTCTTCTTTTTTTCCAGAAAGAATTATGTTTCCGTTTATAAGATTTATTAGTGCTTTCTTTTTTAAGGAGCCTAGTGCTGCTTTAAATTCATTGTCATTTAATTTTGATTCTTTTTGAGCTTCTTGCAATGGTATTGAGGTTTTCTTTGTAATTATGTTGCTTAGTCTTCTTTCTGGAAGCCCTTGTTTTTGATATAAAAGTCCGTTTAAACCAAGTTCTATTATTGTTTGTTTATTTGTCTTTAATTTTACAATATCTTTATTTGAAAGGAATTCTAGGGAACGCACTATGCTTGTTTTGTCAAGCCCTGTTTTTTGGTTAATTTCATTTATTCCTTTGGCTTTGATATGGGGGAGTATTTTAATTTCATTCGGAGATAATGATTCTATTAATTTTTGAATATCAATTTGTTCTTTTCCTTGCTTTTCCATATAATTGATAGAAAAAGGTATTTTATAAATTTATTTAGTAGCTTGTTTTGCCTGTTTAGAAGAAGATTTCAATGCTATAAAGAAGCTCATTATATCCTGTTTTTTATATTTATTTTCAGGCCAAAGAATTATTTTGGTTTTTGTTCTTTTACAGAGATTTATGTTTTGGATTATTCTTGATAATACTCTTGCTTTATTTTTTTTATCTAGTTTTTTTATCTTATCTATGTCTATTGCAATACTTATATTATTTTTTGCTGCAAGCTTGCATAGAAATTCATTCATTCCAGAACTTCTTTGTTTTAATTTATCTTTTTCATTATTCAGTTCTGGTGAGAGCAGGATGTTTACTCCTTTTATTTCTAGAACTTTTCTATTGAATTCTTCATCACCTGCTCTGATTGTTATTGTTTCATTGGGATTTGTTTTTTTTAATTTTTGAATCTGATTTCTTATTTCTTGGAGATTTGAGGTATTGATTATCATTTTAATCTTTTATAATTGAACCTATAAAATGCTTTCCATTTAGTAAATTATCTAAGTTCTTCATATTTGGGCCTAGAAGGAATGTTGTGATGTTATGTTCTTCTATTATTTTTGCTGCTTTTTGGTCTAGGATAAAATTTTGACCTGGTTTGAATTCTATTTTTTTAGCTATTTTTAGAAATTCTTTATGTGTGATATTTGGAATGTATTTTGCATTTTTGAATTTCTTTGGATTTTTGTCATATAGTCCGGAGACATCAGTTAAATTAATAAAAGGAGTTCCAAAGTAATTTGTAAGTTTTGCAGTAGTTGTATCTGAAGTTTGATTTGGTGAGTATCTTAGGGCTCCGCAAAAAACAACATCATGTTTCCTCAGTAGATTTTGGACTTCATGCATGTTATGTGGGATTCCTTGGTTTGCATCTTTATTAAAAAAATAAGTGAGGAATCTGGCATTTAATCTTGTTGCAGCTATTCCTAAATTACTCTGAAAAAATGTTTTTTGTTTTAATTGTTCATTATTTAATCCATTTATGTAATTTCTAGCGGTTTTTCCTCCTCCACAAACTATTGCAAATTGGTATTTATCAGTGTTTTTTAAAATTACTTCTTTAAATTCATTTAATAATTTTAGATTAATTTCTTCAGGAATTATTAGACTTCCCCCTAAACTTATGATCACCACCCTTTTTTCCATATTAATAAAATGCATATCACTTATTTAAAGATTGCTTTTGAATATATGTGAGTTGAAATAGGAATGATTTTTAATAGGTGATTGTTTGTTTTTCCATGGTTTATAGGATAACTTCAGGAGAATTAAGGGATTATGTTTATGGCAGAGTTACTTGTCCACCTTTGCCTGGCCAGGTTCAATTTCTTTTGAATGCTAAATCTTTAGGAGATAGTACTCTTCAATTATGGGCTGCTATGCGGGGAGATATTAATAATCTTACTTGTTTGTTTTCTTATGAACAAGGTTCTAAGCAAGACTATGTTGAAATATTGCTGCATCCAAACAGGCCTGGTCTTGATGAGGGAGATGTTTGCAGATTTTTAGAAAAAATGATTGTTAGGGATAGAATCTTTCAAGAGGGTTTTCCTCTTTGTCCAGGAGACAGGCCTTTTGCTAAAAATGTTTCTCTTGCTCAAAGGGTTTTTAGAAGAGCAGATAGTCCTTTTGAAACTAAGATTGCATGTGAGGTTATTAGTAGAGAACTGGATATTTCAAGAGTTAAGGAATTGATTTATGACTATATGGTTCGGCCGAGTTTATTTTATTTATTTAGAATGGGAGAATTTTCAGATAGTAAATAATGTGCTATCTGTTACATTGAATATTTTAAGTCTTGCTCCACAGTCTAGCCATCCATGGGCATAGTATATTGCTCCAAATGAATTAATATAATCTTTGTTTTTTTCAAAATGTTTTGCATCAGAGAGATAGTATTCTACCATTTGAATTATTTCTTTGGCTTGATCTACTTTCACAGTTTCATTTTGTTGTTTTATTTTATTTGTCAAAATGGAACTATTCACACCTAACGGTTTCTTAGATGTATCTTCCTTAGAATTTGGAATTGATTTTTTTGCTATATTTAATGCTTTCTTGGTTATATTGTAATATTTCTCTATTTTTTCTTTTGTAATTTTATCTTGTTTCATTTTTATTTTAAGTTTTTTCACTATATATATTTTCTGACCTGGTCAGTATCTCCGAATTGAATAGCAAAATAGGATAGGATTACCTATCCTAAAAACCTAAGTGAATTAATGATATCCCTTCAAAAGAATATTTTGGGTTCAATTGAAGATTAACTTTCTTGAGTTTTAGTCCATTTTCTGGACATTTTCGCTAATTCAATTAAAAACTCTTTAAAACTTGCCTCTTCTTTGTAGAAACAAATCCAAATTGTCTGAAGCATTTGTTCAAATAAAAATAAAAAATATCTTATTTTCATTTCAGTAGATTTACATCTTATTTTGGCTTCATCCTGAACTCTAAATTGAGTTTCAATTCTCCATCTTTTTTTATAAGTAATAACTATATTTTCCAATAATATTTCTTCAATATTTGTTGCAAAAACCCAATCATAATTTTTTTCACTTTTAGGGTCATAAATTTGTTTTAGAAAAATAAGAATATTTTCTCCAGGATATTTACTCTGGTCTTTATTCACTTTAAAATCATTATAAATTGCAATTTGTTCTCCTATTTTCATAGGATAAAGAATCTCTTTCTTATCTTTGTGTTGAGGAACAAAGATAAGGAAAGGGTAATTTGATTTTGTTAATTCATACATTAAATCTTTATCATAAAATCCTCTATCAAATAAAATTAAATCTATTCCGCCAATAAACTCTTTTATCGAAGATAAACAATAAAGAATAGCACTACTTTTATAGTGCCCTAATGAAATTGGTATAGAGATTAATGGAATTTTTACTGGAGCACATTCGGCTACTATACTGCAAGTTAAAAATTTAAATTTTAGTATATAACTTATCCAGTTATTCCATCTTTTCCAGTCCATCCATGAATATCAAATCCCTGAACATCCCCATAAAAATCTTCATCAGTATAATCAAATGCAAGAACAACTCTCTTCTCATTTAACTTAACATTACTAACAATCTTTTTTATATAATTTAGATAGGCATATTCCGTCATGCCTATCAAGGATTCTTTAATCCTTAAATAAATAATATCTGATTTGTTGCTTATAGTTTCAATATAAGAGTTATATGCAGATGCTTCAAGAAGAGGAACAATTAAATCAAAACCTGAAAGTTTATTTTTCTCTCTATCAATTCCAAGACTTTCGTCTATAAACCACATTAATGCATCTAAACTTTTGCATAATCTTTTTTCATTCATCTACAATTATTACATAAACTTTCTTTCCGATAAACTCTTTAGGAAAGTCTATTCTTGCACTTGTTCCAAAGGGTTTAACTTCTCTTTCAAGAAAGCATTTAATTCCTTTTAGAGTAAGAACTGATTTTCTGATTATCTTTACTTTTTTCATACCTATCTAATAGATAGGTTAAGTATTTAAGCTTTATGGAGTAATTTAAGAATGATTAATTACGTTCGGAGATACTG
>CAYHLB010000030.1:0-9659 GCA_964357325.1 Candidatus Woesearchaeota archaeon | reverse complement strand
ATTTTCCAAAATCCATTTTTCTAGTTTTAAGCTGATTAACTAATTCAACAACAATTGACTCCCCTTCTCCAAGAACTAACCAATCAATTGAAGGACAATGATTAAGTACAGACTCTGTATACATACTTGGATGAGACCCCCCAACTACTTGAGGAACCTCTGGAAATTCCCTCCTTGTCATTTCTGAAAACCTAAGTATGTCTTTAAAATTTCCAGAAAACAAACCTCCGAATCCAATTAATTCTGGTTGAAATTCAGAAACAACTCTTTTTAATTCATTACCATATGTCTCATCAGAAGGATCTGATTGTTTTGCCTGCATTGTTTTAAAATCAACAACCCTTGGTTCATCACCATTTTCCCTAAGTGCAGCAGCAACATAAAGCACCCCAGAAGGAAGATAGAATTCTCTATTATAGAAATTTCTCGGTATTTGTGGATTAACTAAAAGTACTTTCATTTTATATATGGCTCATTTGATGTTCTCTTAATCTAGCTTGCAATTCTACATAATTGCCAATTATTTCTTCAGGAGTAAGTGCTCTTCCCCAAGGAGTAGTTTCTTTATATTCAAAGGTTAAAGTAGGTTTTTCAAATTCATATCTTCCAAAAAGATGCATTGTTTTTGCCCAATCAGTTTCTATTTTTCCTATTCCAAATTTTTCAGGATCATTATAGACCTCTGTTCCAGGTCTTACTGCAAAAAGGGAAAGATAAACTAATTCAGGATCAGTTTCTGTTATAAAATCCCAGGTTTGTTTAACTATATCTTTTGTTTCACCAGGTAATCCAAGAATCATATATACTCTTGTTTCAATTCCCTGTTCTTTTAATAATCTTATAGTTCTTTTTGCATCTTCAACTTTTATTTTTTTATTTATTGCATTAAGGCAGGTTTGAGATGCACTTTCAACACCGAGTCCAAGTGCAACACATCCAGATTCTCTAGCTAATTTTGCTAATTCAGAAGTCATTGTATCAACTCTTGTTTGCCCCCTCCACATTATTCCTGTACTTGCTATTGCTTCTAAATAAGGAATTGCTTTTGCTTTGCTTGGAGGTATTCCAATTTCATCAAGAAGATTAATTCCCCCAATTCCATATTCTCTTTGCAAATATTCTATTTCATTTCTAATTAGTTCAGGAGTTCTATATCTTGTTCCTCTGTCAAATTTTTTCATACTAGGCATTGCACAAAAAGAACAACTATATGGGCAACCCCTGCTAAACAAAACTGTTGTTCCAAATATCTCTGCATTTTCAGGTTTTGATTTTAAAGTCATCATATTTTTTCTTGCAACAGAAGACTTTGGAAGATATTTTCTTAAGGAAAATGGATATTTATTTATGTCAATACTCTCACTTTGTTCATATCTGGATTTTAATCCAGAATTTTGAAAATCATCTATTGCATCAATCACTTCTTCTTCACCTTCTCCAAGAACAATTGAATCAAATACATTGAGTGATTCATCAGGAAATTCACTAACATGCGGACCTCCAGCAATATGTTTTGCTTTAGGATAATTTTGTCTAATATTTCTAACAATTTCAACCTGTTCATCATAGTCTAGAGTGTAAACTGAATGAAGGTATGCATCGCACTCAGGTATATGCCTAATTGCAAATTCTTTCTTAACACCCCTTAAATCTATTAATTGAGGCCTAACTCCCTTTAACCTAGATTTAATGTGAGTTAACATATATATCTGAGTATGAGGATCTCCTCTAAATGGATCATGCAAATATTCACTGCTTGGTAAAACAAATCCTACATTAATCATTTTTACTTCCTATGGTATGCATCAAAATTCATGCAAACAAAACTGACAAAGGGCATTCCTCTTGGTGTTACTCTAATTCCATTTTTATCTAATTCTATAATCCCATTATCTTCAAATTCAGAAAGTCTTGCCATTTCTTTTTCAAAAAATTTTCTAAAATCAATTTCATATTCTCTTTCAACATCTTCAAATTTAAGTGCAAGTTTGCTTCTAAGCCCTGTTGTTATAGCCCTTCTTATTTTATCTTCTTGAGTTAATCTATAACCTTTGCAAATTGGAAATCTCCCCTGTGCAACACTTTCCTCATATTCATCTAAACCAGGACTATCTTGAAAATAAAAATCATCAGTTATTCTGCTTGCACTACTTGGTCCAACTCCAATTATTTTATTCGCCCTTCCAAGATTATATCCGCCCATATTCCAATTAAAGTTTCCAGTTTGCCATGCTTTGGCTAATCTATCTCCTGGTTTTACAAAATGTTCCAATCCCACTCTAACATATCCTCTATCCAACATTTGTTGAGCAGAATCAAAAAACATATCTTCTTTTTCAATTAAACTTGGCAATTCAGATTCATGAATTGCTCTTTGATTAGGATTTAAATCAGGAGAATAATTAAACGATAAAAGAACTACTCTATCTGGAGAGAATTCTAAAACTCTCTCCATTGTTTCTGCAAAAGATACTCTTGTTTGTTGAGGAAGTCCATATAAAATATCAAAGCTAACACTTTGAAACCTGCTTCTAATGTTAGGAGTCATCAATTCCTCTAATAATTCAGGAGGTTGTACTCTGTTGATTGCCTTTTGAACTTCAAGATTAAATTCCTGTACTCCAAAAGAAATCCTACTAACACCCATTGATTGATAATAAATCATTCTTTCCCTATCAACTCTTCTAGGATCTATTTCAATTGTAAATTCATCAAGACATCTAACATTTGTAACTTGATTTATTCTTCTAACTAATTCTCCAAATTCTTCTGGCTTTATATCACTAGGAGAACCTCCTCCAAAATGAACTTGTCTAATTCCAGTATCAATTCCTTCTTGAGAACAAAAATCCCCTAACATTTCAATTTCCCTATTAACAAATTCAAGATGTTTTTTTGCCCTATCATAATTTCTCGAGGGAATCTTATAACAAGAACAATAGTGGCAAATGCTTTGGCAAAATGGAAAATGCAGATAAAGCAAAGTTGGTTCTGTAGGTTTATATCTTGGCAATTTTCTCAAAGCTTCTTTTAATTCAACCTCTCCAATATTTTTTGACCAAAATCCTTTGTTAGGATATTCTGCATACATGTAAGCATACCCTTTATATTTTTCAGCCAATACTTTATCAACTCTTTCAATTTTTTCCATGCAATTATTTTAACCTAAATTCTGGAGGCCTTCCATCGATTGTTATATCCCTAGGATTTTCATATACTTTATATATCTTTCTTGCGACTTCCCAAGGGTCCATTCCAAATTCATCTTCTTCAGTTAGTCTTATTTTACTCATATAAACACTTGCAACAGAAACACCATATTTTTCAGCTTCAAGTTTTAAACTTTCAGAAAATCCCCTTAAACCCCATTTAGAGGCAGTGTATAAACTTCTTAATTTCTTAGGTTCTTGTCCAACAAGAGAATTAATATTTATTATAACTCCATTTCCCCTTTCAGCAAAAATAGGATAGATTCTTTGGCAAAGTTTTATTGGAGCAATTAAATTGGTTTCAATCATTTCATCTATTGTTTTATCAGATAGTTCATTTAAAGGCAAACTAGGACAAATAACTGCTGCATTATTTACTAGAACAGAAATATTTCTATCTCTAGCAAGGGAATATAATTCATTTAAAGTTGCAGTATCTCTCAAATCTCCAATAACCACTTCATGCGATACTTGAAATTTTGAAATTTCTCTACAAACTTCTTCAAGCCTTATCCCATTTCTTCCATGAAGAACAACATCCCAATTATTTTCAGCAAAAACAAAAGCAAGATATCTTCCAAGCCCTTGGCTAGAACCTGTAATTAAAACACCAGGCCTTATCTCACATTTTCCTGATACCATTGAATTGTTCTCCCAATTCCCTCTTCTAAAGAAACCTGCTTTTTCCACCCAAATATTTCCATGGCTTTTGTTGAATCTAAACATAATTTTGTTTTAATTGTTGGTTTGCTAGCATCATATTTTATTTGAAGCTGTTTTCCAGAAATATCAACTATTTTTTCAACAAGATCTCTTACAGACACAGAACTTCCATAGCCAACATTAACAAGTTCAAAAGGAGTTGTTTGTCTATCCATTGCATTTTCAACAAATGAAACAATATCTGAAACATATAACAAATCTCTTTCTTCTTCTCCTGTTCCCCAGACAGTGATATCTCCGCCATCTTTAACAGTCATTACTTTTCTAACAGTTGCAGCAAAAACATGGGCCTTATCCAAATCAAATTTATCATGAGGTCCATAAACATTTGAGTGCCTAAATACAGTATGTTTTGTTCTTCCTTGTCTAGAAAAAAATTCACATGTTTTTTCAAGTCCAACTTTCATCCAAGCAGCACCAAAATATTTATCCTCTACCTCTCCAGTAAAATCAGTTTCTTTAACAGGAAAATCATTCCAAGGAGGATACATTACAGTGCAGCTAGGAAATATAAAATGTCCAACAGAATTTTCAAAAGCAGCTCTCAATAATAATTGATTTGAAACAGCGTTATCAGTAACATGAATATAAGGTCTTCCAATAATATCTTTTGCTCCAGAAGTTGTTGCTGACATTTGAATAACTACATCTTTTCCAGCAACAACTTTATCTACATCTTCTCCTTTTGTAAGATCTGCTTTTAGAAAATTTATTCGAGAGTTATTATAAGGAGGAGTTCTAAAATAAGTTCCATGGACTTCCAAATCATCTCGCTCTGCAAGATATTCTGCAATATTTCTTCCAAGAAAACCCATTGCACCACACACAAGTACTTTTTTCTTTGCCATTTTATTTAGCTGTCCTCTGACTTGTTATATCAAAACACCTATAATCTTGATTTACATCTCCCTTATTTTCTTTATACCACCTAACAACATCAGCAACACCATCTTCTAATGAAACACAAGGCTTCCACCCTAGCTCTCTAGCTCTTGAAATATCCATAAGTCTTTTTTTATCTCCAGAAGGTTTACTAATATCCCACGCAACTTCCACAGGTCTGTCTAAATTTTTAACAATAACATCAACTAATTCTTTTATTGAATATCCTTTTCCACTACCTAAATTTACAGGATGAGGATAGGCTTGTTCCATTACAAACA
The DNA here is from genome assembly GCA_964357325.1 of Candidatus Woesearchaeota archaeon. Lineage (GTDB taxonomy): Archaea > Nanobdellota > Nanobdellia > Pacearchaeales > GW2011-AR1 > ARS1285. The sequence continues at coordinate 4,564 of CAYHLB010000030.1, read as the reverse complement.
TCATCCCTCTTGCAACATCTTCTGCATGAATAAAATCCCTTACAGGACTTCCATCTCCCCAAACCACAAGAGGATTTTCTCCATCAACAGCTCTTTTTATTAAAGAGGGAACAACCATTGAATTTGCAGGATCAAAATTATCATATCTGCCGTACACATTTGCAGGCCTTACTATTGACAAATTATCCCAATGAAATTCTTTTCTATAGGCTTCAACTTGAAGCTCTCCCATTCTTTTTGACCATCCTCCAGACCAATCATTTTTAGAAGGAAAAGTACTCCAAACATCATCTTCATGAAAAACTTCTGCAGGAGCATAAACTCCGATTGTGCTTGTATAAAGATATGATTTAACATTTGCTTTTTTTGCAGCCCTAAGGGTATTTGTATTAAATAATATTAATGCATCAAAAATACTAGCAGGTCTTTCTGAAGTCATTTTAGGAGAACCTTTTATTCCAGCTAAATGAAAAACATAATCCATTCCCCCACATACATCTAAACAATTATCAAAGTTTGTTAAATCAGTTCTTACAAATTCTGCTTTAGGATGTGCTCTTGAAGAATCATCAAGAGAAGCAATTCTTACTTTTGCTTCTTCTTTCACAAGCATTTCAACAAGAGGGGTTCCAATTAAACCAGTTCCGCCAGTTACAAGTACTTTTTTATTTGTATAAAATCCCATTATCCTTCATTCCTGCAATAATCAAGAAGATGTCCTACACTTTGTTCAAATGTATATCTTGGTTGCCACCCAGTATCTGTTTTAAATTTAGTTGTATCAGGTATTTGTAAAGTTACATCAGTTGGTCTAAGAAGTTGAGGATTAACTCTAGATGGAATAGGACATTTTGCTAAACCCTTTAAAACATCTAAAAATTCTTCAACCTTAATCACTTTTTCACCACCAATATTATAAACCTCTCCAAGCCTGCCTTTTTCAGTTGCATACCAATAGGATTCCATTGCATCCCTAACATCTATAATTGTTCTTACAGAATCAAGATTGCCATGAAGTAATTCTGTTTGCAACCCTCTTTCAATTCTAACAACTTGCCTTGCAAAAGAAGTTGAAAATATATCATTTCTTCTTGGATTTAGATAAGCAAACATTCTTGTTCTAACAACTGGAAGCCCAAAATTCTTATAATAAACATTTCCAAGAAAATCTTGAGTTGCTTTTGATACAGCATAGGGATTTGTAGGGTTTATAGGGCAATCTTCATTTATAGGAACATTTTTAGGATCTACTTGACCATAAACTTCAGAACTACTGCATAATTGCACAATTGGTTTTATTCCAATACATCTTATTGCTTCTAAAAGATTTGCAGTTACCATAACATTATTTTGCACAACTGCAAGAGAATTATCAAAAGAAGCCCTAACATTTGCATGTGATGCTAAATGAAAAATATAATCTGGATTTGCATCTTTTAAAACTCTAAAAACAGAACCAAAATCAGTTAAATCACATTCATGCATTTGAATGTTTCTTGAAATAGCTTCAAGATTTCTGCTTGTTGAAGTACTATGCCATCTTGACATTCCATGAACTTCAACTTCAGGATGTTCTTCAACTATATGTTCTGCAAGATAACTTCCTCCAGAACCACTTATGCCAGTTATAAGCACCCTTTCTACTTTATCTTTCATAGAATTCTAAAAATTATCGTGTTTTTAAGCATTATTGTCATTCTATTATATACATTCTAATAAACCCCCTATATCTTTTTAAATTAATAATTAATCAGCTCTTTATGAAAAAAATAGACAAAATTATGTTTGCAGAAACACTAAATAAGTTTTATTTTCCCTATCAAAATTGCTACTTTCCATTAAAAAGGCATTGCAAAGAGATTGTTTCCTTTGATGTTAGGTGGAACTATTTTACCTATGGAAAAGATGAAATGAATAAAAGATTTCTAGAGTTTATTAAAAAAGAACAGCCAGATATGATTTTCATATGGACAAGAAATGATGAGTTTTATCCAGAAACTTTATTGGAGATTCGTGAAATCTCTCCAAAGACAAAAGTTTTCAATATATTTGGAGATTATGATGCTGCATTTAAAAATTTTTCAAGATACTTCACATTATTTGTAGATTATGCTCTAACAGGGCAGCCTGAATACCTTAAAAAATATGAACAAGATGGGGTTAAAAATGTTTTTTTTATAATTGGATTAGATATTCATTTTTTTAAACCAATGAATCTTGAAAAAAAATATGATGTTACTTTTATTGGCCATCCTAAAACAAAAGAATCTGAAAGATATGAGCTGTTAAAATTTTTAAAAGATAATAATGTAAATCTTAAGTTATACGGTTGGGGATGGGATAACTATCCAGAGTTTAAGGAGATTTATGGAGGTGCTTTAGATTCAGATGAAATGGTTAAAATAATAAATGAAAGTAAGATACATCTTTGTCTTTCCAAAAATCATTTAGGAGAGCCCCACATTGTTGGAAAATTTTTTGAAGGTTCTTCTTGCAAAACCTTTGTCCTCACAGAGTATTTTGAAGGTTATAAAAAATTATTCAAAGAAGGAAAGGAAATAGTGATGTTCAAAAACAAGGAAGACTTGCTTAAGAAAATAAATTACTATTTAAAAAATGAAAACAAAAGAGAAAAAATTGCAGAAGCTAGCTATAATAAAGTAATTGCTAACTATGGTTTTGACAATGACTTAACAAGAATTTTCAAAATATTATCCAAAAAAAGTACTTTAGGCCATGTTCCTTTGCCTGAAATAAAAAAGAAAATAGTTTGTCTAACAAAAGAAGATTTAAACCTTCCAGGCAATGAGATAATAAGAAAAGTAAAAGATTCAGATTATATTTCTTTTTCAAACAATGGAGAGTTAATGGGATATAAAGAATACCTCCAGGCCTATTCAATGGAAAAAACAAAAAAACCAATTAGCTGCTGCGATTATTATGTACATTCAAAATATCTGGGAGATTATCTTAGATTTCAAGTAGATAAGTCCCTAGATTTTCTGAGTAATAAAGACTTTTGTTCTTTTCTTAACATAAATCAAATAATGGTGAATAAAGATTATTTTTTAAAAAATATTCCAGAACTAAGGGAAGCATTTAACACCAAAAAAATAAATTTTATAAACAAAGAAAATACTGCAATCATTAATATTCCTCTTTTAAGGATTAAAAAAATTAAATCAAAAAATTATGAAATAATGAATACTGCCTTTGACTTTAGATTTCTTCACCAGCTTCTTTCAATTAAATCTCAAAAAAAGTTTTTCACAGTCTATCCATTTGCCTTATTTTTTGAAATATTAAAAGGGAAATTCTTTATTTTAGATTCATTAATCAAGACCTTGGGGGATAAAGACAAAATCAAGAAACTTAACAATCTAAATGTCTAATTCCCTATGCTGCATTGGAAAATATATATCTTTATAAATAATTTTTTTAATAATCTTTTATGAATATCTTAATAATTATACCAAAATATAATCATAGTTCTAATCCTGATTATTCCTACAATTTTCCACTAGGTTTAGCCTATATTTCTGCAACATTAAAAAAAGCAGGTCATTCTGTTGATTGTGCTAATTTAAATCACTTAAAAGGAAATGTAGAGGAATTAGTTAATAAATTCCTAAATAGAAAAAAATATGACCTTGTTGGAAGCGGGGGAAATGCCTTTCTATATGCTCAGTTAAAAACAATTGTCAAAACAATCCATAGTCATTCATCTAAGCCTTATGTAGTAATTGGAGGGCCAATAATAACCAGCGAACCCCTTCTTATGTTTGAATCTTTAGGAACTGATTTTGCAGTTCTTGGTGAAGGAGAGGAAACAATTAAAGAACTCGCCCGCTCTCTTGGAACTAAAAACATTCCAAAAGTAAAGGGAATTATATTTCAGGAAAATGGAAAACCTAAGTTTACAGAATCAAGAGAACCAATAAAAGACATAGAGTCAATTCCATACCCGGATTTTGAGGGAATTGAGTTCAATATTCAATTAGATAATATGCATTGTAATGATAATTGGAACTTCCAAGCATTTGACTTTCCAAGAACCTACCCTATTTTAGCGAGCAGAGGATGTCCATTTAACTGTACATTTTGCTGGCACGATATGAGGTTTAGAGCAAGGTCTATAAACGATGTAATAAATGAATTAAGGGAAAATGTAAAAAAATATAACATAAATAATATTATGATATATGATGATTGTTTTTCTGCAAACAAAGATAGATTATATGAATTTTGTAAAGAAATAAAATTTCTGTCAAAGGAAGTTGGAAGAGAATTAAAATGGCATTGTCAGCTTATTGTAAATACAGTTGATACAGATATGTTAAGAACAATGAAAGAGTCTGGCTGTGATATGATAAGTTATGGTTTTGAAAGTTTTTCACCAATTGTTCTTAAAAGCATGAGAAAGCCAATTACTCCTGAAAAAGAGGCTGGACATACAATAGAGCCACCTGTTGATTCTGCTACTGCTATATGTGAAAAGGATGTTTTTTGTGTAAAACCTGCTGCTCCTCCTGATGAGCCACCACAGCTTCTTTCAGAATCATGA
>CAYHLB010000029.1:0-9840 GCA_964357325.1 Candidatus Woesearchaeota archaeon | reverse complement strand
ATTTGTTCATAAATATTTTACTCATGAATATTGCTCAAAATATTAACTATGTTTGTTAGTGAATTTTAAGGAACATGTGAGTTAAAATGAACTAGAATATCAAGCCAAATGCTTGTTATATAAGAGATTTTCGGCAACTTAAGATTATAGGAAAGATTTATATTTCTAAAAATACTAATTAGATAATGAAAAAAAGTACATTAAAAAAACTACAAATAATTGCATGGATAATAGGATTTTTAGCATTAGGTTTATTAATATATGGAATAATAAGATCTATTATTTAAAATGAAAACAGGAGACGCTCTTTCAATTTTCTCTCAAATAATTAATTTCTTTATCTTCTTATATTTTACAATAAATCTATTAAAAACAGATTCATTAGACATAATCGGCTTATTAATAAGTGCATTTGGATTATTAGCATCGTTAATAGCAAATATAGTTTCAGTACTAGAAACAAATCCAGCTAAAAATTCATAACAATGTTTATTAATCAAATTTATCTATATAAGAAATGATGCACTTCTTTAAAAGAGATATAGTTCAAAGAATTAGAGCCAAAGACCCCAGGCCTAGGATTGAAGAAGGGAGTGATTGCAAATTACTTATTGAAATAATTAATGAAGCCTATGTTCAAACAGACGATCAAAATCAAAAAAGAATACTTTTAGAAAGAGGCATTGAATTAACTGGAATGAGTCCTGAAAATTTATCTGAGCGAGCAAAAGATTTGGGTTATACCAATCTTGCTGATGCCTATAGGTTCTATGGACCTCAAAGATAAAATTAGAATATTTAAAGAATCAACTCAATGCCTTTTTGCAATCTAATTGCATCATCTCCAGCGTAATTTCCCTTAAATTCAAAATCAGTTCTATGAAATCTTGCTGGAACTTCGGAGTTTAGTTTTAAAATAACTCTGAATTCATTTAATGTGCTTTGATTTTGATAAATTCCAGCTGATAAAATATCATTAAAATAATCTATTCTCCTAACCCCAGTATAATCAAAATTATCAGAATCACCAAGTCCTTCTGACTTTTGTTTTGGACTTGGGGAGACAGAGTTAAAACCAGTCCCATCAGAGACTGACTGCACCTTAAAAGGTGCAGTTTGTTTTTGCTCTGTATCAAATGTTCTTTTCTTAAAACTCCCTAATAATTCAAAAGGATAATATTGCAAACTTAAACCATAAAAAATTGCCCTTACTTTCTCATCAGACATCAAACTTTTATCATCCATAACTTTTTGAACATCTGAATCTGTTAATCTAATAACTGATGAATATGAAGTTCCCTTAATTCTAGGTAAAGACAAGTAATCAACTCCATTCATAATTACAGCTTTACCGAATCTTCCAAACATTTTTGCAGCATACATAACAAGAGAGGAATCTTCTTCATAAACATCTGCATAATGAAAATTTGCAGGCTCAGACCCTCTTTTTTCCAAAGTATCAAAAAGAAGTTTCAAACTCAATATTCGTCTTTGAGGAATAAAAATTCCAGCATCCTGTAAAATTTTTACCCAGGCAGATCTTCCATTACGCTTTCCATAAATTAACCAAGAAGCTTCAACTAAACCATAGTAATGGTTTCTTACATAGGACTCAGCTGCTTTTCCTTCCAAATGAAGCCTTTTTGCAGTTTTAATAAGTGCCTGATGTTTAACATATTTAAGTTTATCTTCCATTTCAGAATCTTTATCAAACCTTCTTATATCTCTAAGGAGATATTTATGCCTAGCCATTAATTCAAAATAATCCATGCCTTCTTGCTGAAGCAATGTTTCGAGCAAAGCTTGCCTTTCTTGTTTATTTCCCATTTTATTTTATAAAAAAGAGCCTTTAAAAACTTATATTTATTAAAGCATATATGCGACCTAAAAAACTTCCTAAACTCAATATTAATCTGCCATTGGTTTTCTCTGAAAAATTTACTTCAAACAAGCAAGTTATTATGAGAACTCAAGAAGAAATTGATTCATATAAAAAAGCAATCGGCTATAGAAAAGCACGAGTTAAAAGATATGGTAAAGTTCCTGCGAGAAAGGCAAGATAAATTCCACCATAATATTAATAAACCTAAATATCCATATTTAAAAATTAATCATAGGTAATAAAAAGAAGACATACAAAGCTATCCAGCTAATGTATCCTCTTATCCTACAACACTACCAATAACATCACAAACAAAATGGGAATAAAAGAAACACTTGAAATTCTAGAAAACACTGAAGAATTCAATAAATTCAAAGATGAAAATCCAGATGCAGAAATGTGTGCAGGATTTTTTATTATAGATTTCTTTGGAAATGATAATAAAAGAAGCATTGATTTTAAATGCAATGATAAGGTCTTCACTTGTTCTTTAAGAGATGATGATTCAGTAAAAATACAAGAAGATAAATTAATAGAAGTAAAAGGAACTAAATTTCCAGAGCTTCAGGCAATAGATTATAAAATAAATGTAGATGTAGAAGAAGCCATAGGAATAGCCAAAACCAAAACTCTTGATGAAGGAATAGCAGCAAAATACAATAAAGCAATAGCTGTACTTCAAAAACATGAAGGAAAACAAGTTTGGAACATAACAGGAATGTTAGATGGACTCATAATTCTTCATATCTTAGTGGATGCAGATACAGGAGAAGTAATCAAATTTGAAAGAAAATCCATGATGGACCTAATTAAAAAGAAATAACTAATTAGTAGTAACAAAAGATAAAATTTATAAACCCTAGATTTATTGTATATCTATGGCAACAACAATACAAACTTTGGACGAAAAAGTAATTCAAACTAGAGAATTCTTAGAAGGAGATTTTTGTGAATATGAAAATTCACCAGATAACCCTGAACAAAGAAAAATAGCCCTTCATAAATTAAATACAGCTTTATTTGTCTTAGGACCATTGCTTCCAAACAATACAGACTTAATATCTTATGAAGACCTAAGATTAAAATTTATAGGAACATTATTTGATCCATTGCATCAAACAGATCCAGCTGTTCAAGAAGTTAAAGCAGAATTCTATAGCTATTTAGACGCTATAATCTAATTATCAATTCGCAACAAGAAATCCAACCTATACTAAACCCCCTAATTCTTAACCCTTTTTTCCAAACAATTCTTTGTGATTCAACCAAATAAAAAAAAGAACAGGAACAATAAATATCCAATCAACAATATACACTAAAGCAAGGCATATTAATGCTAAAATAGAATATAAAACAACCTTCCAATTAATCTTCTTATTTTTCTTTCCCATTTCAAAAAAACCTACTTCCAAAAGCTAAAAATGCATGGATAGTTGCAAAAATAATAGTGAGTATAACAAATATTTTGTGCCAAACAAACTTTGCTTTTCCTAGATAAGTAAGTACTCCAAAAATAGCAGCAGTAATCATTAAAATAAAAGTCAATGCTCCAAGATAAACTAATAAAGGAATTCCAAAAATAGTATAATAAGCTATTTGAGATATCATTTTATATAACTCATTATAGCAAGATTCTTTATATAGCTTTCTTATTCAAAATCTCCTTAGGAAGATTTTAAAAATACAAGACTCTTATTAAATTTACAAAAAGGTGATAAAATGGGTGATGTTGACAATATTATAAAAAAAGTAGTTCCATATTATGCAAAAAGAAAACCTGCCTCAGAATACTCTCTCACCTATGACTCTGCATCAGAGACCCTTGAACCAGTCTATTTCTGGATAATAGATTTTATGAGAAATGCATTCAATAAAACAGAAAAATTAATAGATAATTTTGCATCTTCACCAGGTTCAGGACATTTTTCAGAACTTCAAGGAAAAGCCTCTCAAATGCAACAAGAAGCATCAAGGGTGCTTGGAACAGTAAACAATATTTTAAAAGGAATTATAAATCTAATCTATGATTTAAAAGAATTTAAAATAAGATTAAGCCACTATGATGCAGCAAATTCAAAAGATAAAACAACTAGGGAAGCAGGCATTCTTTCTTTAAAACAAATTTGGATGGACAAAGTAGATTTAATAGCAAGAGGTCAGGGAAGTTTAAATGCACTATCCTCTGGAAATCTGCAATTTGTAACACTAAGAGATGCCTTTATGATAGCAAACACTCCTGAAGAAGTTGATAACATGGATTTAAATGATAGAGTTAAAAGAATCCTAAAACCAAGAATTCAAGAATTTTTAGAATGGAAAAAAAGAAGTGAGCAAGAACTAAGAAAAAGATATGAAATTGAAAAAATATATCTAAAAAGTCAGGTAAATGCATTAAAATTAAATTCAAGATGGGCTCGCCCTTATTTAAGAGCAGCTGAGAAATTAAGGCAAAATGATGAAATATCTTCAAGACCTGAACTAGTAACTGCATTTAATACAATCTTCCTACAACTTACCTTAATGGGAATTTCAGCAATAAAAGTTAAAGACGAAGTAATGGATAAGAAACTTCCAAAAGATTTTGCAAGAATGGAAAAAAATTTAAGAAAATATAATGCAGTTGCAATAATTGATTTTGAATTTAGAGGAATTCCAAGTAAAACAGGACAACACTATACTTTTGGAGGAAGAGTAGATGTTAAATTTAAAGGCTATGCTTTAACTGACAAGGAAATAGAATTAGTTAAACTAGAATTAAAAAAATCAGATATGGAAGCAGCACTTTCTTTGGTAGATGGTATGACAAAAGATTCTCTTTCACAAATACAAGTAGATATAGATGAGATTCTAAGTGAAAAAAGAGAAAATGAAAAAATAAAAGAAGATGACTTAAACCCATTTTCAGCACTATTCTCAATATTTAAGCCTGAAAAACAAGAAAAGAAAAAAGATGAAGACATGACAGATGAAGAAAGATTCAAAAAAGTGGAAAAAGAAGTTAAAAAATCAGAAAACTATGCAGAACAATACATAAGAAATTATGCAGAAGTTGCAGGAGCTGGAAAGGCATTTTTAGTCTATGACATTTATAAAAAAGGGCATGGAATGCCAGGATTTCCATTTCCATATTCAGAAGAAAAAGAATTCAAAGCCCCAATATCTCCTGCAGAAAAATGGTTCTTGAATAAGAAATAATCCAAATCATTAAATAATCCATATTCTCTTAATTATTATGACAAAACCAAAAAGAAAATTAAAAGTAGAATTTCCAATACAAAGAGTAAAACCTAGGGAAGATTCTAAAAGAACATTAGATATAGAAGATAAAACTGAATTAGAACAAATAATTTTAGAAGAGCCTCCCAAAATTCAGATTCCAAAAGAAGATATAACTCCTAGTTTAAAATTATCAGAATCAACCTTAGAAACACAAATACAAAACACACCAATTGCAGAAAATAAAGAAGAACCTCAAAACCAATTATATGAATCAATAAAATATACTAGCACAATAGAATCCAATTATCAAGGGTCTTCTTATAGTTCCAGTGCCTTCACTTCTCCCCCTCCATCATCAGACTTTTCACCTCAACAGGATTTTTCTAGAAATCCATTAATGGGATTTAGACAAGCAAATCCATTTGACCCCCAAGGATATCCAAAAACACCTGAAAAAAATTATGAATCTCCTAATAATGATAATAATCAGAAAAAAAGAAGAATGTAATATCAAATTCCAAAACTATATAAACAAAAATACATATTTAATAATAAGGTGAAAAATGACTTCCTACGAAACACTATACAAAGGCTCAGAAGACATCTTCATGCCTAAATATGTTTCTTCTGGCTATGATGCAGGAGTAAACACCCTGGGAATGTCTACAGACCCAAGAACAGCAGTTCAATTAAATGAACTTAACATAAAAATGAATCCAGGAGCAAGATTCATGGAAGTTGGAGCAATAAGCCAAGATGTAATGGATTCTATTCCTAAACAGCATCTTGAAGAAATAAGAAGACTTGCAAAAAATACAGGAGTTGCTCTTTCTTTTCATGCTCCAATAGTAGAAGCATCAGGCATAGACCAAAGAGGTGGGTGGGAAGAAATTAACAGAATAGGAGCTGAAAGACAAATTGCATCCACACTAGTCCGAGCCCATGATTTAGATCCAAAAGGAAATATTAATGTTACTTTCCATTCAACAGCCCAGCTTCCAGAAATGATAACAAAATATAAAGAAGATGAAAAAGAAGATGAAAAAACAAAAGGAATGCTTATAATAAATCCAGAAACCGGAAAAGTTCATAAACTTGAATATGAAAAAAAATATTTTCCAGAAGAAGGAGAGAAAAAAGGAATTTTTACAGGAGAACCAAAAGGATTTAATCCAGAAGAGGAATTAAAAAAAATAAATAATGATACCTGGATAGGCCAATTAAATGATATAAATAGACAAGCAGTCTATGGAGAAAATATACTCGACCAGGTAAAAAAACAACATTCAATACCTGAAAATTTATACAAAGATATTGTTAAAGGAAAAGATATTGAACAATTAGATATAAAGGATAAAAAGGTCTATAAGGACATTCAAAGAGATGTGGTTCACGGCCAAGTTTATTTAAGAGAAGCATATAATAGTCTGCAAAAAGTCTTTGATAGAGCATATCAAACAGCAGAAGGAAAAGACAAAGAAAAATTAAAAAAATATGCAGAAGAAATAACTCCTTTAATAAAAACAGGAGTTGGACAAGATCCTTCTGTTCTTACAGATGTTTTAAATAAAGGAATAGAGGTTTTAAATAATCTGCAAGAAACACCAAAAATATGGAAAGAAATGAACTCTTTTACAATAGAACAAGCTGCAAAAACTTTTGGCAATGCAGCAACAACTGCTTGGAAAAAATTTCATGATTCAGCGCCAATACTTTCCATTGAAAATCCTCCAGCAGGAGGGGGCTTATCCAGAGCAGAAGACTTAAAAAAAGTGATTGAAGAATCAAGAAAAGTAGCAATAGAAAATTTAAAAAAAGAAGGCCTCTCTACAGGAGAAGCAAAAGAAGCAGCTGAAAAATTAATTGGTGCAACATGGGATGTTGGACACATTAATATGATAAGAAAGATGGGTTATTCTGAAAAAGATGTAATCAAGGAGGCTGAAACAATCGCCCCTTTTGTAAAACATGTTCATTTATCAGATAATTTTGGCTTAGATCACACAGAACTTCCAATGGGCATGGGAAATGTTCCACTAAAAGAAGTCATGAAAAAATTAGGTGAAAAAGGATTTGAAGGCAAAAAAATAGTAGAGGCTGGAAATTGGTGGCAGCATTTTGCTGAAAAAGGAGGAGGAAATCCATTTAAACCAAGTCTTGAAGGAATGAACTCTCCAATTTATTCAATGGGCCCATCTGCCTATTGGTCAACACCACCTGGATTAGGAGCATATTATTCAGGATATGGCTTAGTCAACCCTCCAACACATCATAGATTATATGGAGCTGGTTTTGAAAATCTTCCAGTGGAACTCGGAGGAGAAATTCCAGGAGATAAAGGAAGATTTGGAGGTAGCCCTAATCAGTAAGACTGATTACTTACTATACCTAATCAATAATAGGTTACTTGATATCATCTAATCAATAGGATTGATTACTTGAACCAATTCAAAAAGAATATATTTAAAAATAAACATATCTTTTATAATAGTAATATATAAATTGGTATTGTTAAGAACATAAAGAAAGGATTAGGAAAGTAAACTGCATAATCAAGCTAGCTGCATAAATAACTTGTTCCCTAAACATTACTAAAACAAAAAAAGAGAAAAATGAAAAAGAAAAATTCTAAAAATAAAGCGTCTGTAATTAAAAAAATAAATATAGATGAATTTCCATCTCTGCAATTAAAAACAGAAAGGGAAATTGCAATGGATTTTGCAGAAAAATGCTATCAAAAATTTGACAGACTATTAAAATCAGTTGTTCTTTTTGGCTCAGCTGCAAAAGGAACAAACACAGCAGAATCTGACATTGATATTATCTTAATTGTAGATGATGCAATGATTAAATTTGATGATAAATTAATTCTTTGGTATAGGGAAGAATTAGGAAAGATAATTCAATCAAGTCCATATAAACGAGAGCTCCATATAAATACAATAAGGCTGACAACATGGTGGAATGATTTATTAAAAGGAGATCCAGTTGTGCTGAATATAATAAGATATGGAGAACCTATAATTGATTTTGGAGGATTTTTTGACCCATTAAAAATGCTTCTTCAAGAAGGCAGAATAAAGCCAACACCTGAATCAATGTATACTATACTAAACAGAATTCCAATGCATATTGTGAGAAGCAAAGCATCTGAAATGAGTGCAGTAGAAGGTTGCTATTGGGCAATTGTAGAATCAGCCCAAGCATTGCTAATGGCAATAAATATGGTGCCCCCAAGTCCAGACCATCTGCCAATAATGATAAAAGAAAATTTTGTTGACAAAGGATTAATAAAATCCTATCATGTAAACAGCATAAGGGACATCTATGATTTGCATAGAAAAATAGTTCATGGAGAAATAAAAGATATCGATGGAAAAATAATCGATGAATTTCAAAATAAAGCAGAAGATTTTTTTAAAACATGCGTTAGTTTAATTAATGAGATAATAAAATAAAATTATCTAAGAGAGTTATATTTCCCAATTTAGCTTATAATTAATTTATAAAGACTTAAATAAGTTTCATAATAAAAGAGCTATGAATTATGGTTATCTGAACTTAACCTATATCCCCTTATCCTACAAACATTACTAATATTTGTCAGGTAAAGAACTAAAATAAATTTAAGTTTTATAAAAGAAAGATTTACCTTTTATTTTGAGCAGCTGCTTCATAAGCTTCTGCAAATATTCCAGAATAAATACTTCCTAAATCCTCAGGAGTAACATGTACAGATTTCAAATATCCTTTCACACCTTTTTTCAAGGCTTCATCTAATTCTTTATTTTTATTTTTTACTTCAGTTTCAAATGCTCTTAATTCTTCTTGTGGAGATACAAGTCCGCTGAATAAAGATATTAAAAAATCATTATCTTTATATCTAGCCTTATAATGCTCCATCTTTTTCTTAACTAATTCAGCTATCATTGCCTCTTGTTTTTTAGGATCTTCAAGAGATTGATGTTTATTATTTAATTTAGTTACATCTGCAACTAATTTATCAAGATCTTTATATTGAGGGTCATCAGATTTATATTTATATTTACCAACAATTTGAGGAAGTACCTTTGATTTTAAAATTTCTTCAGGAGTAGAATCAATTATTTCTTCAATATTATCTTTAACAAATGTGCCATAAGCATTCCTTGCCTCATTAAAATGCTTTTCAGCAGGTTTTAAAAATACCCCCCTCTCACCTTGCATATATTGTTGTTGTAAAGTAGGAATAACTCCACGAATATCATCATCCTTAGCCCCTTCTTTTTTCATTTCACTAGCAAAAAAATTAAGTAATTGTTCTAAATCTCCTTGAGCTTCTCCATTCTCATTCTTAAGACCACTTAAAGCAGTTTGATACTCATAGACAGGTCTAAACTTGCCTTCAAGTTGCTCAAATTTGCTTCCTTTATTTTTTGCCATTTTAATAATATAAGGGATTTCCCCTATTTTTAATAATTTCTATAGTCAAAACACCTATTTAAACCTTTCTATTGTAAGAACTAAGGAGTAGTAACAAAAGACAAGGTTTAAAAAACCATTTTATCTATTAAACCATAGGTAAAAATGGCATATAGACAAACAATAAGAATAGTACCAAAATATAGGATTAACTATACTTCTGAAGAAGGAGAGATAATTAGATTCTCAATTGGAGAATTATTTAATGAATTTCCAAGTGAAAGGAAATTTACTGGAAAAGGAGCATTGTTAAAAGTACATGGAGAACCTTCAGAACC
>CAYHLB010000028.1:0-10076 GCA_964357325.1 Candidatus Woesearchaeota archaeon | reverse complement strand
TTTCTATTTTTCGGTTTTAATATAACTGAGAATTATCTCTGTGCGGAGATACTGGGAATTAGGGTAACCTTTTTAAACCTACTTTTTGTATGATTTTTAGATTAGCTGGATTAATTTACATAAAATGGAAATAAAAATTATCAAAGATGAAAAAAATGAATTAGATGTGCAATTAGATAATCAGACAATTGTTGAAATAATCCGGGTTTATTTGAATATGGATGATAGTGTCAAGGTTGCTGCTTGGAAAAAAGAGCATTATTCCAGACCTTTACTTTTGAGAATTGTTACAGAAGGAAAGAGTGCTAAAAAAGCACTTGGTGATGCAATTGCAAAATTGCAGAAAGATTTGGAAAAATATTCTGATGAGTTCAAAAAATCAATAAAATGATTTTTGAAACATTCAATTTTTACGAATTGAAGTTTTAAGAAGGCTGTAAAATAATTAGATTTTTGGGTTTTTTTCTCGTGGGGCGTTGTTTTTAGGATGTTCAACTCACTTGACAAATTCAACATTTGGCATTTCTTTAAATTCCTTATCTCCTGTAAGGAATTTAGCATTATGCTTTAATGCAATGATGTATCCAATAACATCGGGAATTGAAAGTTGCTTATTTTTTATTTTTAAATTCATTGCTTCTTTAATATCCTCAAGAGCTACATCTATTAGGAATATTCTATATTTCTCAGTTATTTCATCAGCTGTTTTTTCGTCTTTTTCTTTTTTTAATCCATAATTTAATTCAGCAAGGTTGAAGATTGTGGTAATGACATTTACTTCTTCATATTTTTTATAATTAGAATTTCCATTTATAATTTCAAAAAATGCATAGGTATCAAAAAAGTAGAGTTCACTCATTCCAGCTTTCCTTGTCAATTTCTTTTAATATTTCTTCAGTGGTTTTTTTAAGTTTTAAAATACCAAATGTTTCTTTTAATGGATTTTTCTTTTTATTTATCAGTATTTTTACAATATCTCCTACTTTGATTCTTTCTTTTATAACTGCATCTTTGGGAATTATTATTCCAATAGATCTTCCCCATTCTTTTACTTGAGCTTCAGTGTCTATCATTTTACTCCTTAAATTTATCCGGTTATCTAGAGCAAAAAAGAAAACTCCTGTTTGGGAGTGTGTGGTCAAGCTTTTGCTTGACTTTTTTGCTCAGTCTCATAAAATCCACGACAAACCTGTCTTTTAGAACAGGCATAATTCTCATCAAGGATTTGGTTATATCAATATAACCAAGTATATAAATGTTTGTTTTCTAGGGTTTGATTTTTTAATTCACAAACTATTAATAGTAGTTCTTCTTATTAAACAAGTGATAAAAGATGGTAAAAAATAATAATACTTTGATTATTGGCATGATAGTTATACTGGTTTTACTTTTAGGGGTGTTTGGATTTGGTGGCTATGGTATGATGGGCGGTTTTGGTAATGGATATGGCATGATGGGAGGACTTTATGGCAGTTACGGTTATGGCATGATGTTTTTTTCATGGATAATTTCAATTCTAATTATTGGGCTTATTATTGCAGCTATTTATTGGTTGATTAAAACTGGAAATAAGAAATGATTATTTTTCTCCTATAGTTAAAATAAAGAAAAGATTGATTCTTTTTTGTTTTATGTTTTTAAAATTATGTTTTTTGAATAATTCCCTGAATTCTTTAGGAGAATGCATTTTATTATTTCCTGGCTCAATTATATGAAAAATAAAATTAAGAAAAAATCCAAAATCTACATCAAGCACTATTAATTTTCCCTGTTTTTTTAATATTCTATATATATTTTTCATAATCTGATTGTAGTTTGAATAGTGATGAAATGCTTCTGTTGAAAAAACAAAGTCAAAAGAATCATCTTTAAAATCAATATCTTCTGCTGACTGGATGCTTAATTTTGAATTTTTTAATTTATTTTTAGCAATATTTAACATTTTTTCTGAAATATCTATTCCATAAAGCTCTAAATTTTTATTTTCTCTTTCTAATAGATATAAAAGATTTCCTGTTCCGCATCCTATGTCTAATATTCTTGAATTTTCTGTTATATTTAATGTGTTTATTGTTTTTTTCAAAGCTTTTATAAACCAGTCTTTAAGAAAATAATTATCATAGTGTTTTGCTACAATATTAAAAAAATTCTTGTTTTTTTGAATGTGATTTTGTTGTTTCATGATATAATCAAGAGGCTAGTGTTTATATAGTTCTTTATTTTTATTTTTTAAGGAGGTGAAAAATGAATAAGCTTAGTGAAAAAGGTATTGCAATTGCATGTGCAGCTCTTACAGGTATATGGTATATATTGTGTTTTGCTATAGTTGTTATTTTTGGAAAGTCTTCTTTGAATTTTTTTAATTTATTTTTTCATGGAATTGATTTAACAAGTCTAGCAACTACTACTAACATGATAAATGGAATGATTGGATTAGTTGTATCTATTGTTTTTGCTTATATTTGTGGATATGCGTTTGCATTTGTTTATAATAAGTATGCAAAATAATAAATTTTTTTTATTTTTTTAAAATTTTTTCTTTGTCAAGAACTTTTTATGTCCGAAATTAAAATCTCATTATTTATAATGGGGTCGTAAGCTTACTGCTTTTAATTTCGGAGCATCCTAACAAACAATCCTCACTTGGAGTAATAATAAAAATTCACAAGTGCGGATTGTTTGAACAAGTGCCTGTCACAAACCACACTCGCCCGCGGGCGATTTTTTGCCGCGGCAAAAAACCTTTAGGGTGTGGTGGCACATTGTTTTTTTGATATTGGTTTTAGTTCTTGAACACAATCAGAAAATAACGGGTATATTCAAATTTTCTGACGCTTCATCAAAAGAGTATTAACTACAACACTTACTGATGATGCAGCCATTGCTCCGCCTGCAATTATTGGGCTTAGCAACCATCCAGTTGAAGGATACAATACTCCAGCTGCAATAGGTATTCCTAGAGCATTATAGAACAATGCCCAGAACATGTTTTGTTTTATCTTTTTTATTGTTATTCTGCTTAGTCTTATTGCTTTTACAACATCAGTAGTTTTATTGTTCATTAAAACCACATTTCCTGTTTCCATTGCTACATCTGTTCCACTTCCTATTGCTATTCCAATGTCTGCTTGTGCAAGTGCAGGTGCATCATTTATGCCATCACCAACCATTGCTACTTTTCCTTTTTTTTGCAATTGTTTAACATGTTTTGCTTTGTCTTCTGGAAGAACCTCTGAGATTACATGGTTGATTCCTAGTTGTTTTGCAATTGCATTTGCTGTCCTTTTATTGTCTCCTGTTATCATATAGACAAGGATTTTTTCTTTTTGAAGCATTTTTACTGCTTCTATAGAATCTTCCCTAGGAGTGTCTGCTATTGCAAGAATTCCTAAAGGTTTTCTATGGTAATTTACAACTACAACTGTCTTGCCCTGTTCTTCAAGTTCTGTTATTTTTGAGTCTAATGCAGATAAATTACATATTTTTCTAATGTATTCAGGCTTTCCTACTATTAATTTTTTAAATTTATAAGTTCCTTCAACACCATGTCCTGGAACTGCTTTAAATGATTTTATGTCTTCTAATTTTATATTTTTTTGTTTAGCCATATTTACAACTGCCTGGGCTAAAGGATGTTCACTATTTTGTTCAAGGCTTGCTGCTAGTTTTAATAATTCCTTTTCTTCAATATTATCATTTGCAGTGATAATATCAGTTACTTCTGGTTTTCCTTGTGTTAAAGTTCCTGTTTTGTCAAAAACAACTGCATATAATTTATGTGCTGTTTCTAAGGCATCTCCTCCTTTAATTAAGATTCCTTTTTCAGCACCTTTTCCTGTTCCAACCATTATTGCAGTTGGAGTTGCAAGCCCTAATGCACAAGGACATGCAATAACTAAAATTGAAACTGCAATTATAAGTGAGAATTCAAAGGTTTGACCCACTAAAAAATACCATATTAAAAATGAAATTATTGCTATTAAAATGACTGCTGGAACAAAATATGCTGAAATTCTGTCTGCAAACTTCTGAATTGGAGCTTTTTTTCCTTGAGCATCTTCTATTAATTTTATGATTTGAGCGAGTGTTGAATTTGCCCCTACTTTCGTTGCTTTGAACTTAAATGAACCATGTTTATTTATTGTAGCACCTATTACTGTGTCATTTTTCTTTTTTTCAACAGGCATTGATTCTCCTGTTATCATTGACTCATCAATTGCACTTTCTCCTTCAATAATAATTCCATCTACTGGAATTTTTTCACCTGGTTTTACAATAATAATATCTCCGGTTATTACTTCATCAATTTTTATTTTTTCTTCTTTTCCATTTCTTATAACTGTTGCTATTTTTGGAGAAAGATTCATTAGTTTTTTAATTGCTTCACTTGTTTTTCCCTTTGCAATTGCTTCTAGATATCTTCCAAGTATAACAAAGGCGATTAGTACTGCAGCTGCTTCAAAATATTGGTCTCCCATTGGATCAAATAAAATGACATATAAACTATAGAAGTAGGCTGCACTTGTTCCTATTGCAATTAGTGTGTCCATGTTTGCAGACTTGTTTTTTAATGCTCCAAATGCACTTTTATAAATATCCCATCCAACTATAAATTGAACTGGCGTTGCTAGTAAAAATAAGATTAAATTTTTGTATGGAATGTCAATTCCAAATAGCATTAAAACCATACCTATTATTAATGCAGGAAATGCAAATATAAGGCTGAAGATGAAAGTATTTCTTAATTTCTTAATTTCTTTTTGTTTTTTTTGACTTTCATATTCTGGAGATTTTTCTTCATCAGATAGAATTTTAGCTTTATATCCTAGACTTTCTATTGACGCTATTATTGATTTTTCAGAGGTTTTTGTTTCATCAAATTCAACTGTTGCTTTTTCAGTTGTTTGGTTTACATTTATATATTTTATTCCTGGCTCTCTTTGAACTCTTTTTGTAATAAGCATTCCACAACTTGCACAATGCATACCTGTGATATCAAGAGTTATTTTTTTTGCCATTATTTTAATTCCTCATTATTTAATGGAATAATATGAATTGTGTCTATAATGCTTTCGGTTTTTTTCAATATCCCTATAACAACTACATTTTTTCCAAAGAAGTTTTTTATAGGGTCTCCAATATTGGTAAAAAGGCCCTCTTCTCTCATTGTTTTTGCTTCTTCATAACCTATAATCATGGGATAGTATTTTTGACCTCCAATGGAATGAATTTTGTATTCATTCATATCACCTTCTGATAATTGAATGTCTATTAGTTCATCTCTTGTGTAATAGTAAAATAGTTTTATATATCCTTCTGGATCTTTTTTTGTATATATCTTATTTTCCTGCTGAATATGATCAATTAGAGAACTATAATTCTGGATTTCAGAGAAAGTGTCGGATAGAGATTCTTCTTTATCTTTAGAAGCAGTATTTGCATAAGTTGTAGGGGTGTTAGGTATGGGGTTGTCCTTGGGTTGCATTTTTTCTTGAAGCTTTGAATCTTCTTTTAATTTCACACCTGCTGCATTAATATTACCTAATGTAGTAAAATAAAAAAATGTTCCGATAATTAATATTGTTATTGTAAATATTACAGCGATTATTTTTCCATTTAGGGGGTTTGTTGAATCATTTGTTTTTTTAATTTTCATTTCAAATCTTCCCTCGCTTTTTTTATGTTTAAATTTTTCTTTTGAAGATTTTCATCCCCTACCTTTCTTTCGCACTTTTTACACCTAATTTGAATGTTGCTGTTAAATTGCTTAAAAGCATCTCTTAGAATACACCAGCAAAATTTGTCTGAAAGTTCAAAGAATTTTTCTTTGCCTTTTTTTTCAAATGTTACTATATTTATATTATTTAATTGTTTTAATTGATGAGAAATTGCTGATAGAGTTATTTTATCTCTTCCAACAAAATCGTAGATTTCATTGACTGTTTTTGGTTTTTCTGATATACTTAATAGAATATGGAGTCTTGTTTTGTCAGCTAAGCTAGAAAAGAATTGCATTACTTTTTCTTCTGATTCTTGAATTTGTAGTTGTTTGCTGATTTTCATAATAGTTGAGCAATTGTTCAAGTATTTAAATGTTACGAATTTTAAATTTTATCCAGCCATGGTTATTTGCCCTTATCTTACTATAAAAAATCTTTAGTTATTATGTTCTCTTCTTTTGAACAATTTGAGTTTGTTTTATCTAACATTTTTTATAATTCTTCTTACATTAATTTCTTTAACACATTCCAAATAAAACCCTGTGAAGTTTTAAATGGGGTATGATGAGTTTCTTCTAAACTTATAATATACTCATATCCATTATCAAATAATTTTTTCATAGAATCCTCTGAATATTGTTTAATATCTAATCCACTGCACTTATTAGGGCCCTTAAGTGAAAATGTTGCAATAATTAAATATCCTCCTTGCTTTAAAAATTTTTTAACTGATTCTAGATATTTTTTAATATCTTCTTCTGACTTTAAAAAATGAAAAAGAGCCCTGTCATGCCAAATATCAAATCTATTATCTGTTTCAAAATCTCTTATATCTGAACAAATCCAATTTATTTTGCCTGATATTTTCCCAAGTCTTTGTTTAGACTTTTCTAATGCTCTTAAAGAGATATCCAAGATTGTTATATTTTTAAAACCTAATTCAATAAGTTTATCTGGAAGATTTGAATCGCCCGCACCAACATCAATAATGTTAGCATCTTTATTTGAATTAACAGACAATATTAAATCTACTGATGTTTTAGGATTTTCTTGATACCAGCTTACTTCATTAAAATTTTTGGTTGAAAAAATATTTTCCCAGTGTTTCTTTGTAGAATCTTCATTTTCTAAACCTTCATTATTTTGCATTATCTATAATCTCCTTGATATCTTTCTCAACTTCTTCTGCTTCTTCTTTACTAACTTCTGGAAAGAACTGAGAGATTATTATAGGGTTCATTCCTACAATTTTTACTTTTCCATCTTCTTCTAAAACATTGATTTTACAAGGCATATAAAGAGAGATTAACCTGTTTTTATTCAAGAACAGATTAGCATGTTTTCCAAAGCAAATCTCAATAATCTTTAATGGTTTTTGCTCAAATCCCTTAGCTGCCAATCTTTCTTTAATGTCGTAAATTTGGAATATACTCCATCCTTTTTGTTCAACTGCTTTAAGTACAGATACAACCGCTTCATCAAAATTTCTTTCTGTTTCAATAATATATACAAAATTTTCTAGTTTCATCTTTTCTTATCATCCTGCAATTGTTTAATTAACCATAGAATAAATAAAACTAAGGCTACTAGAATTAAAATCATAAACAAAGCTCCAAAAATCCACATAGAGCCAAAACCAAAACCACTCATCATACCATAACCTCCACCCATCATTCCACTAAAACCAAACATTCCTAAAAGCAAGAACACAGCTACAGCAATTATTATTCCAATTAAAAAATTATTATTGTCTTTCATTTTTTGTTATTACCTCCTCTTTGTTTTACCTTTTCTCTTGATCTATTTATTAATAATGCTATAATTAAGATTAAAACAATGATAATGAGAGTTAATGTTATATAAAAAAATATTTCAAATTCCCCTAAGTTTGAAGAAGGAGTATTATTATATTGTTGTGTCTGATAATTGTTTCTCATCATTCCTTTTCCATCTATTATTCCAATATTCTCACCGCAATAAGACCTTTTTGCCAAATTTATGTGAAACTGTTCTTCTGCTTCAGATCCTTCTTTAAGACCCATTATTTCGTGTGCTCTTTCATGAGATATGCCTGGCATCATTTGCTCCATGTAATACTCCCCAATAATTTCTAATTGAGTGTCTGATAAAGTTGTACAATCTGCTTTTGAATCAATCAGTATTTTAGCTTCATTGATATCATCTTGTGTGATTGCATTTGCTAAATTTAAGCTTAACAACAGAACAACAGTTATTATAAGTAGTATTTTTTTCATTGTTTTATTTCCTGCATAATTTTTTTATTTCTTTCCATTTTTCTACCAGAACTTCCCGAATAATATCAAATGCTTTGATAATTTTAGGATTTGAGAGTTTATAATAAATATTTTGGCCTTTTCTTTCAGACATTACGATTCCTTTGGATTTCATTATTGATAAATGCTGAGAGATATTAGCTTGACTTAATTTTGTATTATTTATAAGATTTGTTACAGACATTTCTTTATTCCTAAGTAAATTAAGAATCTCGAGCCTTATTGGATTAGAAAAGACTTTACACATTTCTGCATGAAGTTTGTATAATTCTTTTTCCATGCTTATATTAGAATATTCTAATATTTAAATGTTACGAATTTTATTTCTATAAACAAATTTGGGCAATATCAGGCTTTTTCAAGATTTTCTACCAGAAAAAATCTTCAATAATTATGTTCTCTTTTTTAACTCCCAAATCTTTCAGCTCTTTTATAGCGCAGTCTTTCATTTTTTCTGGACCGCAGATATAAAAAATAGAATTTTTAATATCTTCTTCAGATAAATATTTTTTCATTAACTCCTTAGTTATTATGCCCTTTTCTTTAACATTGCCTGAACATTCATCTTCGCTTACTATATAAATTTTTTTGAACCATTGTTCCTTTAGATTATCTAGCTCTTTTTTGAAAATTGTTCTTTTTATTGTTTTTGAGCAATAAAAAAGAGTTATATTTCTTTTTATATTTGAATGCAAATTTGATTTAATCATGCTAAAAAAAGGAGTTATGCCTACTCCTCCTGCAATAAACACTAAATTTTTGTTTTGAGAGATATCTTCTAATGTAAATATTCCAAATGGGCCTTCAACAATAATTTCTTCTCCAATATTCAGGTTAGAGGCTTCTTTTGTAAAATTACCTTTTAATTTTATTGTAAATTTTAGGTCTTTTTCATCAGGAGAACTTGAAATTGAAATAGGATGTCTTGCATAAACTCCTTTTCTTTTTAATCTTAAAAAGAAAAATTGGCCTGCTTTAAAAGAAAATTTATTTTTTGTTTCCAATATTAGAGTAAAAGTGTCGTCTGTTTCTTTTTTTATCTCTTTTATGAAGAATTTTTCAGAATTTCTTTGCTTAATTTTGTAATAAGTCCTGTAGAAAATTCCGATTAATATTGAAAGTAATGCTATTATATATAGAGATTTTATTAATAAATTATTTGAGTCAGAGCCTATATTTATTGCATGATATAATGAAAAGAAAAATAATAAATAAATCAGGATATGCAAATATTGCCAAATTTTGTAAGAAATCCTTTTGTATAATACTGATGATATCATTATTATAATAAACAAGTAAAAGGAAAGTATTCCTATTGTGAAAGGAGTTAAAATAAAAGAGGGGATTAGGTAAATAATTGATTTATTTGCTAAGATAAAAAATACTGGATGCATGATAACAAATAATGCAGTAATTAATGAGAATTTTCTCTGAAATAAAATAATCTTATTTATACCAAAAAATTTATCAAAAAATCTTGCTGTTTCTCCTGAAAATATAAGAAAAGAAAGAAAAAGAAATCCCATTAAGCCTGCTAATTTTCCTGATAAGTAAAATAAAGAACTTATTGAAAGGTTTTTTGTGTTTTCAGGATTAAATATTATATTCCAAAATAGTATTATATAAAAAATAAAAAAAATAAAGATAATTCCTTTCAGTACTTTTGCTTTGTTTTCTCTTTTCATTGAAACTCTTGACTTATTTATTGAATAAAATAATCTAGGGGATTATTTATCCAATTACTTTTAGTGTCCCCCACTGTCCTTTTTGTTTATGTCCTGGAACTGAGCAGTAATAAATAAATTCACCTACCTTATCAGCGGTAAATTCTATAATTACTTCTTCATTTAAGGGAGTCATTTTTTTAATCCCGTATTCATCAATAACGAAATCATGAGTGCCTTTAATATTCGTTACTTTTATCCGAACAATATCTCCTTTGTTAACGCTTATTTCTTTAAGTGAAAACCAAATTCCTGTATCATCATAAAAAGAGGTCATTACAAACTCTTTGATAGGAGCCTTTTCAGACACAATCTTTTCTGTTTCAGAAGGAGTCATA
>CAYHLB010000027.1:0-10350 GCA_964357325.1 Candidatus Woesearchaeota archaeon | reverse complement strand
TCGACGAGAAATAACTATTTATATTTTTCTATAATTGTGACACAGCCTGCCACGAAGATTTGAACTTCGATCGCCTCCTCCGCAAGGAGAAATTCTATCCAGTTGAACTACGAGGGCATTATTATTTTATATTGTTATAAAATATCTTAAGCTTTAAATACTTTATAATTTTATGTTCGATATGAAAAAGAGGATGAATTCAGTATGCAATTCGCGTTTAGCTATTGTTGTTAAAGATAAATTTTTGTCAATGTCTAAACGCTCAACTCAAGCTTCTAATCAGTTGTTTAAGTTAAATTTATTGCCTGATTCGAAACTTTCGCAAACAACTATATTTATTATAATTGCTATTGTTATTTTAGGAGTGGTTGCTATTTCCTTTTTTGTGATAAAGAAACCAATTAATTCTGGAAATCTTCTTTCTGATGAGAATTTGCAAGTTCAATTTGATGTCATTAAAAATTCTGTTCAAGATTGCATGGAAATTACTTCAGAAGATGCGCTTAGGATAATTGGAATTCAGGGAGGATATTATAATCCTCCAAAAGATTATTTGGATTTAGGTTGGACATTTATTCCTTATTATTATAATAATGGGATTATAGTGGTACCTTCAAAAGAGAAAGTCGAGGGAGAATTGGGAGATTATGTTGATTATTCCATTAAAAAGTGTATAAATCAAATAAAAGAAAAAGATTTAGATATAAATTATTCAATTCCTAAGACAAATGTAACATTATCTCCAGGTATTGTTAAATTTGTTATTAATATGGCGGTTAGTATTAACAAAGATAATAGGGTTGTTAAACTTGAATTAAAAGACAGCCCTATTTTAATTCATTCAAAATTATATGATATACTCGGTGTTGCAAATTATGTTGTTGAGGGCCATAGGAAATCAGAATTATGCATGGATTGCGTTTCTAAGATAACTGAAGATAAAGGGCTGTTTTTTGAAGGAATTGAGTTTGAAGGCAATAAAAGGATTTATGTAATTACTGATGGAGATAGTAAAGAAGAAAGTCCTTATAGTTTTGAGTTTATTGTTAAATATAAGGGAGATACAAATGTTAAATAAGGTAATGAAAAATAGTAATCTATTGGTTTGTTTAATAGGTATTCTAATTCTTGTTTGTTTTTTAATACAGACTTCAATGGTGATAGCTACATTTGATTCAAAGAATATTAGCACATGGACTGCCGAAGATTTTGATAAGGTATTGAAAGATGGGAATCAAAATGGAGATATAAATAGTGCATGGAAATTGGCATCTTTAGATGTTAGGAAAAAATTTATAGAATACTATGCTAAATATAAAAAGATAAATTTTAAAATAGAAAATTTAGAGAGCAAGGATTTGGAATGGGATGGAACTTCTCTTACAAATAAAAAAGCATGGTTTAATTTTGAAAATAATTATGATTTTGTAGCTAAAATAAAATATGATGACAAGACAAAAACTTTCGAGTATGAGTTTTCTGGTGAAAGAATTGTTAAAATTGATGAAGGAACAATTACTAAGGATGGAGAGCATCAATTGAAAAAAGATGTTTCAGCCTCTGAAAAAAAAATATCTTTTAAATATGGGGAGAAAGGAAATATTGAATATAAAAATGGCCAATATTCTGTTTTTAATAGAGCTTTATTAAAAATTGGCAATAATCTTTATTCATCTGGAAATGCAGAGAAAGGGCCTGGTTTTGTCAGATTTTCAAATGAAATTTTAGAGGTAAAAAATATACAGATTGATTTTTTTAAGACCGGAAGATTAGATACTTCTCTTGTAATAAGAACTGATTTTGATATTTATACTGCTGTTTTTACTGATACTGTTGACCATTCAGCATATAATTCACCTTATATTCATGCTGATTTGGAAAACATGGCTGTAAAAATAGATATGAAAGATACAAAGGCATATGCTGATGGAGTTGTTTTGGATAATTTTAAGATTTTTGCTGGAAAAGGGGAAAATGTTTTTTTAAGAAATGGAGAATCAGTTGTCAGGTTTAAGGATAAAAATTTGGTTATTGACCCTAATTCTGGAATTACTGGCAAATTTGAGATTGAATCTATTTATAATTTAGATAATGCTAATATAAACAGTGAGAATAATTTTGCATTTTCGAAAAAGATTACAGGCAGAGATAGTAATGGAAATCCAGTTTATGCAGAGAGTTCTGATTTTTTTAATAAAAAAGAGAAACTTAATGGAGGGGTTCTTATTTCAAGAACAGATGGGTTGTATGTTCGTGGAAGAGGGTCAGAAGAAGTTGGTTTTTCAGATGTGAGTTATAACAAAGAGTTTTCTCCTGAATATTTTAAAGGAAGTGAAGAAGAGAGAATAAATGCAATTATTTTTGATTCAAATACTATTGCTTCAATTCATTCTTCTCCAACAATTAGAACTCCTGGTGATTTTGCTGCTGCAAATATTTTGCTCAATATGGATTTTTCAATGGCAAGAGCTGAATTAGCTTTACGGGAGATGTCAGAGGGATTGTCTGAAAAATTTCCTGGACTTGCAAATTCTATTGGAGACTTTGATAGAATGAAAGTTTTTGCAGATATCATTGATAAAATGGTTATTGGAGAGCTTGAATCTTCTGGAAAAATTGATTTTAGTGACCCTGCAACAAGAGAAAAAATAATTTCTTCTCTTGCATTGTTTGGAGGCAGTTCACTTTCAGAATCTCAGAAAAGAGCAAATGCTCAATTAATTTTAGATGTATATTTTGTATATAGGAGCTATGATTCTAATGCTAAAATGAGTGGACTTTCTCAACAGCAAATTGATAGTTTGCCTGGATTTAATCGGTTTTTATATGAGCTTAAAAGCAATTATCCTGGCGAGATTATTGGGCCAAGTGTTGATACTAATTGGAGGGGAAAAGCTAAACTGCGTAGTGCTCAAAAACCCGCCTCTTCAGGAGGATTTGATAAAATTGAAATGAGGTCTGATGGAGTTTATGTGACTGATTCAAAAGGTGCTGTAAAAAGATTGGAAGGAATTGATAAAAATACTTATCTTGCATTCAAGTCGGTTTTTAGCCAGGGATTATATAACTTTGAATCACAGACTGTTAAGCGGGAAAAATTAGAGAACGATATTCAAAAATATCCTGATTTAGTTGAAAAATATCCTTTTGATTTTACAGGGGTTTTGCAAAAAGATAGAAATCAAAATGATGTATATTATCTTCCTTTGCTTGGATTGAGAGCTCAGCTTCCTAGTGTTATTGATGATGTTAATTCAAAAATAGCTCTTCAGAGACAATTGGTTGATTATTATACTAAAAAAGGAAGGCTCTGATTAATAAGGTGCTGTTGGAACGAAAAATGGTTGTGGAATTAAATCAGGAATTTTTCTTCTAAGCTGCTCTGATTCATAACCTATTATTCTTGAAGAAAGATCTTTTTCAAAATCAAATTTCCAAGGATAAGAAACTCTTGAGAATATTTTTATTCCCTCTTTAAACCCATAACCTTCTAATTCTTTTCTTGATTTTTCATCTAATTTTTCTTGAATATATTTTTCAGGGTCTGAATATATTTCATATAAACGAATTTTTGATTTGTCAGAGATTTTATTCCATCTTTTTTTTACTCTGTTTTCTAATTTTGGAATAAGTCTGTCTCCAAGAACTTTTTTAAAGTCCTCATAGGATGGAACTTTTTCTTCTTGTTCTTGAGGTTTTTGTTCGTCTTTTTTACCTTGTTCTGTTGAATATGCATAAACTGGCAAAGATGCTGCAACAATTGCTCCAAGTCCAGTAAGTCCAGCAGTTAGAAATCCTCTTCTTGAAGTCCTTCCTTGATAATTTCTTTCAGGATCTTGTTCAAGATAGTTATTTATTGTCATGATTTGAATAATTTCATGAAGTATTTAAAGGTTTTGTTTGTAACTACTAGATAGTTAGAATCTTTGTTATTTTTAGGATAGATAATCTTTTTTGCATAAATTTTTATTAAAAAAGATTTAAAAGAGAGCCCTCTTAAAAGAGCCCTCGGGGAGAACTGGATTTTAAATTGATTGGAGCTCTTTTGAAAAAGACTCAGAAATTAAAAATTTCTGATTCTTCAAAAATTATGAAGACTTCGGAGAAAACAATATTTAAAAAGAGAGGATTATTAAGTATTAAATGAAAAGGGGAGATTTTAAAGCACAAGCAACCATATTTATTATAATTGCCATTGTTATTCTAGGAGGGGTTGCGATTTCTTTGTTTGCATTTAAAAATACATCAAGTTCTGTCGGAGATTTTTCATCTAATCCTGATGTGCAAGCTCAATTTAATAATATTCGAGGTTCTATTGAAAATTGCATGAAGTATGTATCTGAAGATGGGGTTGATATAATTGGAATGCAAGGCGGATATTATGTTCTTCCTGAAAAAGATTCTTTTGATTTAATGTGGATATCTATACCTTATTATTATGATAGGGGAAGATTTTTAATGCCAAGTGATGCTGAAATAAATAAACAGCTCGGACTTTATGTTAATGATAATTTACCTGATTGCTTAAATGAAATTAATTTTTCTGGATTTACACTTGATTATCCTAGTAAATTTTTAACTACTGCTGTTGTAAAACCTGATGAAGTTGTTTTTCGCATTGATATGCCTGTTACAATTGCAAGAGAAGGCAAAACTTTCAGGTTGAATTTAAGGGACAATGAAATTGTTGTTGATTCAAAACTTTTTGAAATGATTGAGATTGCAAAATACATAACTGGTTCTCATAAAGAAGATCCTGATAGGATTTGCATAAGTTGTGTTGAAAAAATGGCAAGTGAGAGAAAAATGAGGGTTGATATTATGAATTTTAATGAAGACAAGGCAACCTCTCTTATTGTGATATCAAGCAGCAATAATGAAACTGCAAATAATAAACCTCCGTTTATATTTGAATTTTTAAACAGATATGAAAAGATTGGTTGATTATTTTTTAATAGAAAAAATGGCAAATAAAAAAAATTTTTTCAAAAATTCTCAACCTTTATCTATTGGGAAATTTTTAGAATTTTCGAAAGAAACCTGGTTTTTTGGAGAGGGTTTTCAATCTTTCAAAAATAAAAAAGTTAATATTAGTGTTTTGTTTGTATTACTTATTGTTGTTATTTTAGCAATAAATATATCTGCTAGTGAAACAATTGCACCTTTTAATAAATCTCATGATTATAATGGAGATGGCCGTCCTGATTTGAATGATATGGCTTATTATTATGGATTATATCCTGAAAAAATGTCAGAGGATAATCTTAAGCCTGAACATGCTGAATTTATTTTATCTGAAGGAATTTCTGATTTTTTAAAAGGCATGGAAAAATCCACATCAGACAATAGGTCAAAAGTAAAAATATTTGCTGATTTGTGGCAGAAAAAAGTAGATGGTAAACCTCAATTAAAGGATGAGCTAAAGAATTCTATATGGAAAAAATTAACAAAGGAGGAGAGAAAAGAATTTTTTAAAGAATATGGAAAGCAGATTTTTGATAAAATGAAGAAAAACAATGAAAAATTTTATGAGGGTTATAATAAAGAGCTTTCCTTTGAAAATCTTGAGAGTGATAATCTTGTGTGGAGTGGAAATAGATTAGTTTCTCAAAATCCAAAAGATAAAAGCAAGTCTGCTTGGATAGATTTTGATAGGCTTCCTTTATGGACTGATAAGGTTAAGTATGTTGAAGGAAGTGGTGATGAAAAGGGATATTTTGAAATTGATTTATCTAGTAAAACCTTAAACAAAAAGGCAATAATAAGGAGTGGGACAATTGGGCCTGCTGGTGAAATAATTGGACCTGATGGAAATCCTATTGGACAAAGATATAATTTTCTTAAGGGAATGAAATATATAAATGAAAATGGAAATGGAAAAATTATATGTGATTATGAATTAAATGGAGTTAAAAAAACAATAAGCATTGATGAAAAAAACATAAATAAAGAATATTTTGATAAGGTCAAGGAATTTATTAGTAAAAAATATGGCATAAGCAAAGAAAGTATTGATTCAAAAACAGCTGTAAGTTATTTAGATAAAATATTAAAAGGAATGGATGGAATTGAATCAAGCTCTCCTGAGGTTGCAAAATATTTTGGTCTTGATTTTGGAAATCAATTAAATATTATGTATGGACAAAAAAGTGCTCAAACTGAAGTTTTTGACATTGATTTTGATTCTGAAGGTAAGCCAAATATAAAACTTTCTAATGGAGCTTTGCTTGTTTCCACTGATTCAAAAGGAGATGCAACTACAATTTACAGACAAAATGGTAATGGTGAAGGAATGTTTATTTTTGGAAAAAATGGAAGAATTGAAGCAGGACAAAATGCAAGAGTTAGTCTTGCAAGAGGGGGTGCAACTCTTGGAGATATTTTAACAAGTGGAGATACAATGGTTGGAATAGATGTTTATAGAAGTGCATTAATTGATGCTGCACTTACTGGAAATCTTGCTGCTGTTGGACAAATACTTAAAGATCCTGAGAGATTAAAAGAGTTTATGCAAAGTGGAAATGGAGTTGATGTAAGAAAGATGCTTGAGGAAGCAGTTCAAAAAACAAAAGGAAAAGTTGGAGAAGAGGAGTTTAATCGCGAATTAAAAGATACTTTATTTGGATTTATTGAATCAAGTATAATAAAAGTTGAAAACATTGGAAGATTTTTATTTCAAAAACATTTTACAGAAGAGCAAAGAACACTTTTAGGATCAAAGAATCCGGTTTCTGATTATGCAAGAAAACAAGCAGGAGATATTGCAACAGGATTTGTTGAGTATTTATCAAATAATCCTGATAAATTAAATGAAGTTTTATCAAGTAGTTCTTCTGAAATTAACGGTAAATTGGGCTCAATTTTAATAGGTTATTTGCAAAAGCAAGAAGTTACTGATAAGATTAGTGCTGATATTCTTGGTTCAGAACAGATTAAAGAAATGCAAGGATATCTTGAAAGGGCTCCTGGAGGAGCAGGTACTGGTGATTCTAAAAAAATACAAGATGGGATAAAGGAGATGCTAAAATCAAAAGAAATGATTGCAGAGTTAGAAAAAGCTTATAAGAATAAAGATTTTACTGGAACTGAAATTCTTGCAAAAAAAGCTATAGATAATCTTTTAGCTGGTGAGGAGGCAGGAAAGTTTGTGACTGATGAAATGAAAACAGGACTTGCCAAGGCTGTTACAAGTGTCTTTCAATCAGCATCTACAAAAATTCAAACTGTTTTAGATGATAATGACTTAAAAACAAGAAGAGAGGCTTTATTAGAAGAATTAAAAGCAGGCCCTGGTGGAAAAAGTAAATATTCTACAGTTGTAAGAGTTGATTTAGATAGCGGGAGTGTTAATTATGTTGGAAATTCTCCTGTAATTTATAATACAAATAGGGATTTGTCTTCTGTAAATGTTAAGACTACAGGAGGAAGTAATAATTTTATATTAAAGGCAAATGGCATAGATATTGCAACATTTGAAAATGGAAATATAATGCAATCTAGAATAGTTTCAGGTTCTTTGCAAAATATTGGGAGTATAAGGTATGGTGAAAATGAATTAAGAGTTAAAAATACTGGAGATGGTTTTGAAATTTATGATCCAAGGGAAATTACTCGAAGAAGCGAGTCAATTACAGGAGGATTATTTAGAGCAAATCCTATTGTTGGAACAACTGTAACTTCTCCAAGAGATAAGCCAATATGGTCTGATGAAAATTCAAGAATTACTTTGTATGACCAGACAGATGAAATAAGGGGAATTTTTGGAGGAAGACTTAAAAGAAGAATTATTCAAAGATTTCTTCCAAGTGGATTTCCATCTGGACTTATAGCTGATAGGCTTGCTCCTGAAATTGAAAGAGCAAAACAGCTTATGTATGAAAAGTTTGGTGGACAAGGAGATTATGAGCAAAACATAAATGATTTTGCAAGAATGATAGAAGAATATAAACAAAGTCCTGGTTTTGATAGTCAAAATCCTGGAGTTGGATTTATTGGATTAAGTGATATGGTTACTGTTGGAAGAGATATAAATAAATTTAATCAAATGCTTGGTGCTATAAAACAAGCTTCAAATCAGGCTAGAAACAATAATCTTGAAATCACGCCTAATGAAGTAAGAGTAAATGGTGCAACTGTTTTATCTGGGCCTGAATGGACACCTTATATTCATGTTTTTATGGAGCAATATAAAAATACTTTGAATGATCCTGCTAAAAATCCATTTAGATTTTATTCTGTTGGAGAAGTTATTGGAATGAGGGGTGGTGGAAGTGGGAGTATTGCAAACAGCGGAGGCGAAACAACTAAAAACAGAGGAGGATTATTTAGAAGATTGTTTAGAAGAAGATGAAAACCTATAAATTTTTATTTTTTGCATTAATTCTAGTACTCTTAGCTGGAAGAGTGTTTGCAGATGATTCTCTTTATCAATATATTGAAAGAGACAAGGGCAAAATAAAAGATTTTGAACAAATTGAGGGAAAAGACAGAAATGAATTGTGGAAAAATGCAGAAGATATAAACAAGGCAATAGCTGTAAAAGAACTTGCTAAATATATTAATCAAAGATTAAGAAGAGGAGATGAGGCATTTGGAACAATTGGTCAGGGAATGGATCTTGCAAGAGGATTCTTGCCTGATGGATTTTACAAAGAATTAAAAGATGCAAAAATAGATATTGTAACTGATTATAATAAAGCAAGAGATGTTGCAAAAAAATATGGAATTAATTTTGATGGCTATGTAAGGGCTGAACTTGAAAGCGTTAGGGGATTTGAAGCAAGTGATTTAAAGTGGTCTGAAAAAAAAGGAAATAAAAATACAATTGGAAATGGAAAGGTTTGGCTTAATCTTGAAAAGCTTCCTGTTCAGACAACTTCTGTTGAATATACTGATGGAAGATTTGTCCTTGGAATGAAAGATGGGGGAAAAATAATTCTTGAGCCTGGCTCAACAAATGAAAATGGAGAGCTTGTCTCATTTACAAAATGGAGAGATAAGTTTGAAAAAGATTTTTTAGAAGGAAAGTTTGACAAGGACATACAGAAAAATCTTGCAATGAAACCTGCTGATTTGAAAAAATATAATGATCTTGATAAAAATAGTCCTGAAAAACTTAAAATGGCAAGAGATGCACTTGGGATGAAAGATATATCTGACTCAATAATTGTTCCTCCTGTGTCTGGACTAACAACTAGAAATCTTGCATTAAAAGATGGAAAAGGAGAACTTACAGTAACTGCTGATGGTTTTAAATTAACTGGAGAAGGTGCAAAAGCAAGTTTTGGTGATTTTGTTTTTGAAATAAAAAGTACTAACAATGAGGAAGCTTATGTTAGATTTTTGGAAGACAGGATTCATGCAAAAGGAATTGAATATACAAGAATGGACTTTGCAAAAGTTGACGCAAGGCAAGAGACAATTATTCATTTTGGAAATAAAGATGCTCTTGCGCAAATGGTAAGTTTTACTGATAATTACGGAAAATATTCATATGGTACTCCATTTGGTTCTGGTACTGTTGATTTAAAAGATAAAAAATGGCTTCAATTCAGTGAGAATGGAGAAGTCACTCATATTGCAAAGAATGATGAAGAATGGGTTTCTATTGTTGGTGATTATAGAGGAGAGGGAGCTCTTGCTGATATTTATTCTAGGAGTGGCAAGACTGTTCAGGGTTTGATTGAAAAAGCAAATAATGGGGAGGGTGCTAGCTATAGTGAGTTTAGAAAAAAGTTTTATTCTGATGATACTTTAAAGAAAAATGCAGGAGATATAAAGATAGAAAGTTATCAAAAGAATTTTGTTAATTTTGATGCAAATAATATTGATGTTGGAGGAAGAGGAAGAATAGAAATACTCCGTGATATTTCAAAGCTTGAGGGAATAAATGCAGATAAGTTTGAGGTGAAGGCTGGAGATGCTGTAATTGAAATAACTGGAACTGATGTAAAAATTCCTTCTTTATCTAAGACTGGAACTTATCCTAGGATAGATTATATTGCAGGAAAAGTAGAATTGCGAGGAGAAGTTTCTGTTGGTACGAGAAAGAAAATTGGGCTTGATTCAAATGGAGTTTTTACAACTGAAAACTCTGTTGTAAGAAGTGGGGATTTGATAGGCAGGGATGTTGGCAAGGGTATAACTGCGAATTCTTATTTATCTTTTGATAGCAAGGATATTGAGGATATAAGAAAGAAAGTTGAAAGCGTAGGTTCCTCTAAACAAAGAGATGTGATGATTGATAGTTCTATGCAAAAACAATTTTCTGTGAATCTTGATGTGTTTTTGCCTTTTTCTGGACTCAGTGCTCCAGGTGCTTCTGTTCAGGGAGTATATAATGAAGTATTA
>CAYHLB010000026.1:0-10505 GCA_964357325.1 Candidatus Woesearchaeota archaeon | reverse complement strand
ACCAGACTCTGGCACCCCCGCTTATTATCAAATCGAAAGATGCCGAGTATTTTACTTAATCTCTTTGTTTAATTCTTCAAGGTTATCACTCAAAGCATCAATTGCCCTTAAGAAAATATCTTTTGGTTTAATTTGACCCCAAGATTCTATATTAATTTCCAAGTCCTCAATTGTTTTTAATTTCTTTATCTTGTTTATTTTATCTTCCCCCAATCTTTTATGCTTTAATTCTTCTTCATCAAAACTCACTTTTCCTTCTTCATCAATAGTTATGAAATCAAGAAGCTCTTCATCAATATCATGTTTAAAGTAAATTAATCCAGGAGAATATTTTATATGTTCAATTCCTTTTCCAAGCCTTGCTTCAGCAACAAGTTCTAATTCCTGCTCATTATCAAGTAAAACAATAGGAAGTTCATAGCCTGTTTCAACATTTGGTTTTATATCTGTTGAATAAACCATTTTAGGCCCAACTTCTTTTAGCTTAAATTTAATTTCTTTCTCACCTTTTTCAGTTTTTATTGGAACAAGCCCTAATCTATGGGCAATTATTTCATCATATAGGGCAGAATCATTTTTAATAATCTCAACTTCATCAATAGCCATTACAGGAATCTCTAAAGCACTTCTTCTTATTGCATTTGCGAGACTAGTTGACATGTCTGCGGAAAATGTTAATTTTCCTTCTTTCTCATTTGATTTTTTTATTTTTATCATGTTGTTTGTTTTGTCAAAAACGAACAGACAGAAAATTCTTAATTTTCTGTATTTTCAAAAACCTTCTTTGTTAAAACCGAAGGTTTTCTTTGTTTTTGAAAGTATATTTTTTGTTTTATATTATTTTTAGTTTTAGAGCATTTTTAAATCTTACACTCTTCTTCCTCTTCTTCCACCCTTAACCTTTGGCCCCCCCCTTGGCATCTTTGTAGTATCAATAATGCTCACTATTTTGAATCCAGCTCTTGTTAAAGCCTTAATAGCAGAGTGTGCTCCAGGTCCAGGATTTGCCTGTCCAGTTTCAGCTCTTATTTTAACGTAAAAACCAGTGATTCCATTATCCTTTGCTTCTTCTGAAATTCTTTGAGCAACAAACATTGCAATTGTAGGATTTGCTTTTAATCTTGATTGTTTTGTAGACATTCCACCAGAGAATTTGGCAAGAGTATTTCCAGCCATATCAGTAAGATTGATTATTGTATTGTTGAAAGTTGTATAAATATTTAGAATTGCAAATCTTTCTTCCTTAGATTTTTCTTTTACAACTTCAGTTTCAATTATTTCATCTACCATCATCCAATTACCTCAATACTCTCTTCTTCGCCCTCTAAAACTTCCTCTTTTATTTGTTCTAGTTTAGATTTTTTATTTTCAGGAACTTTTAATACAATATTCAATTTAACATTTGGTTCTTCTTCTAAATCAATATGATAGGAAGGTATGTTAACAATCTTGTCATTAACTGAAACATGTTTATGGACAATTAATTGCCTTGCTTGCTTAGGTGTTCTTACAATTCCATTTGCAGCTAAAACTGTTTGCAATCTTCTTTTTAATAAATCTTCCTTATCTAATGCAAGAGCATCTTGAAGAGTTTGAACATTATATCCTTTTTTCTGAAGTCTTTCAACAAAAGCATTTTTCTCTTCTTCTGATTTTATAATAAGTTCTTTTGCAAGATTTCTTATTCTAGCAATAGAAGTATCTGCTTTCCATATTTCTCTTTTACTCTTCAAACCATATCTTTCTTTTAATTGATTTTCATCTTCTATTCTTGCCTTATCAAAAGGTTTTCTTGGTCTAGAATATTTTTTTCTTCTACGTATCATGTTTGTTTTTTCCAAAAACGAACAGACAGAAAATTCTTAATTTTCTGTATGCAAGAAAAATCTTGTTTTTTGATTTTTCTGCACAGAAAAACTCCTGAAGAGTTTTTCTCGTGTCAAAAACTTGCTTAGAAAAACCGAAGGTTTTCTTTGTTTTTGAATTGTTTGTTTTTTATTGTTTTTTATTTTTTAGCTTTCTTTACTCCAACAGCTTTATTTTTCTTTTTATTTCTAAAGTGACTCTTTGTTCTTTGTCCTCTTGTAGGTTGTCCAGTAGCATGCCTTAATCCTCTATAGGATCTTATTTTCTTTAACCTTCTTATATCAAATTCTCTTTTCATATCAAGACTAGTTCCAGTTAAATGAAAGTCATTCCCTGTTTCAAAATCCTTCCTTCTGTTTAACATATAATTCGGAAGTTTTTTACCTAATTCTTCTTGAATGAACTTAGTTATTTCTTCAATTTCTTTTGGAGTTAAATCAATGATTTTTTTCTTTGGATTCAATCCAAGATATCTGCAAATAGCATTTGAAATTGCCCAAGAAACACCTTTAAGATAAGTAAATCCTGTTAAAATATTTTTATTTCCAGGAATATCAGTTTGCATAATTCTAACTATAGTGAAGTATTCTTTCTTTTCCATAGGTCTTGCCTTTGGAACAGTATTTTGTGTTACTGGTGAAGCCATTTTAATTTCCTATAAACAAATAATATTTTTGTTTTACTATTATCTCTTCAATAAATCTTTTCTCAATTGCCTTCTTAGGATCTGGAAGATTTCCAACCCTTTGCTTTAAATCCTCTAAAGATTCGAAGGGGTTTTTATTTCTTTCGTTCAATATTGCTTCAGTATGTTTTTTTCCAAATCCAGGAAGTAATTCAAACTGGTGCAATCTAGTATTTATTGCAATAGCATTATTAAAAAAATCAACAAATTTTTTTTCATTATTTGTTATTTCTTTTTCAATAAATCCCCTCAATTGTTCTTTTGCAGTCTCTGTTATCCTGTCTTCAGGAAGTCTTCCAAGAATATAATATATCTTGTCTCTCTTGCCCTCTCCAATATAAACTGTCTCTCCAACCTCCAACTTTATACCCCTTCGAGGTATTAGTTGTAATAATGTAAAATTTTTAATACCTAAAGCCTGAGCTATTGGCATCATTTTCTTTTCCAATGGATAACCATAAGGTAAATAGTCTAAGACTATTGCATTTTCTTCTTTCTCTGTCATATTTCTTATTTGGTGTTTTTAATAACATCAAGTATTTTATTTGTTTCATCCTCAGTGAGGCTGATATCAACAAATATTTTATTTAGATCAGATGCATCTTCAGGCAATAAATCAATTATTTTTACAATATGCTCTCTTTTTATTTTTAAAATATCTAATGCTTCTAATTCTTCTTTTAACTTTTTAGACTGGCCAGGTTTTGCCTTTATAAATTTCTTCAAATATTCTTCAGCTTCTGCCTTTTTTTCACTTTCTGGAATATCTTTTAATATTTCTTCAACTTCATTCATATTTAATGGAGTTCTGTCTAGTATCATCTTAAATCACCTCGGGTGTTTAAGAGACAGAAAATTCTATGAATTTTCTGTATTTCAAAAACCTTGTTTGTTAAAACCGAAGGTTTTCGCTGGTTTTTGAATAAATATATTTTCATTTCAATTTCCTTAAATGAGCAGGATGTATAACATATTGCTTTGCTTTATTTAAATCATTCATTTTTATAACATAATAGCTTCCTCTTTTAGATTCAATTATTCCAGACCTTCCTTGTATTTGCTTTGGAAATTTAGGATTAAGTCCCAATTCCATTACAACAGCAACCCTATCTCCTTTTTTAAATTCTTGAAAGTAATGACTAAGTTTTAATTTTCCTCGTGTTCTTAATTGTTTTCTTTTTCTCATGTTGTATTGTTTTTGAATTATTTTATTTAGATAATGCCCTCTAAGAAATCTTTTGGTTTCTTAGTGCTCAAAGGCCATTTAAGATAGTTGTACTATCCACTAATACCATTCTCTAAAAACTATAGAAATAGTGGCTTTAAAAAGCTTTCCGAAATTTGTTTTTTCGGAAAGATCCAAAATTAGTAATTTTTGAGACAGAGAAAATCTTTTTTTCGCACCCTCTGGGTTTTAACCCAGAGCAAGAAAAAAGATTTTCGAGGTGATAAAGAACTCAAAAACGCTCGGCGTTTTAACGCCGAGTTCTTTACAGCTTGTGTTTTATCTTCCGTTTCCGCCCTGATCTAAATCTCCTCTACTATCAGCCTCTTCCATATTTGCCTTAATAGCTCGAAACATTTTAGGTCCCCAGACCTTTATTCCGCAAGGTTCACAAACTTCAAGAAGAGCTCCATTTGGAAGAGCACATTTGCAATAAGTACATTTTGCCACAATTTTACACCTTTTTTAATTTTATAGAAATAATCAAGAAACCTAGTTTATAAATATTTTCACAAAGTATTATAATGATTATTCATACCTCAAAGTATCAGCGGGTTTTAATTTTGAAGCCTGCTTTGCAGGAAGGAGGCCTGAAATAGCTCCTGATAAAAATGCAAATAGCATACATCCAACTATCAAATACCAAGGAAAAGAAACCTTTAGTAACGTAGTTCC
The DNA here is from genome assembly GCA_964357325.1 of Candidatus Woesearchaeota archaeon. Lineage (GTDB taxonomy): Archaea > Nanobdellota > Nanobdellia > Pacearchaeales > GW2011-AR1 > ARS1285. Next base: position 6,054 of record CAYHLB010000026.1, on the reverse strand, counting down.
GAGTTGAACAACAGCAATATATTCTATTATCTTTCCAATAGCCATTCCAAGAATTATTCCAATAATTCCTCCAATGAGCCCAAGTAAGCCAGATTCAATAACAAAAATAAATAGTATATCTGAGTTTTTAGCACCAATTGCTTTCATTGTTCCAATCTCTTTTGTTCTTTCAAGAACAGAAGTATACATTGTATTTGCAATTCCTACAGCACCAACTAAAAGGGAAATAGCTGCAACACCTAGTAAAAATGCAGTTATTATATTAAGAACAATTCCAAAACTTTTTAATAATTCTTCAGGAGTTTGTATTTCAAAATCTCTTGTTTTTTCAGTAACCCCGCGAGAATTTATTAATTTCCTTCTTGTATTATCTGCAACTTTATTAATTTCTTCTCCAGATTTTATTTGAACAATAATTTGATCAACCCTATCTCCTGAATTAAACAATTCTTTAAAATCCTCATCCAAATCCATAAAAATTAAACTATCATCCTGCGAATTACCAATGGTTTGTAATATTCCAACAACTTCAAATTCTTTTTCATTAATCAAAAGCTTATTTCCTACTTTAACAGGTTTATTGTAAAGAGTTTCTTTAAATCTACTTCCAATCATTACTTTTCCTACATCCCCTTTTTTCAATAATCTTCCTTCATCCCCTTTATAAAATCCAGTTTCAATGAACACATCAGATTTCTCCAATGGGATTCCAACAATCATCAAGTATCTTATTTCATCATTAAATTCAACCTTAGCATTTCCAATTGCATCATAGGAAACATCTTTTACTCCATTTATTTTCTCAATAACATTTATATCTTGGATTGTAAGTTGAACAGCACCTCCTGCACCAGGCGGCCCTGCCTGTCCTCTTGGCATTATAAAAAACCTATCACTTCCTAGTTGTCTGAATTGCTCTTTTATAGCTCCATCAAGCCCAATTGATAAACTAATTAAAACAAAAATAGTTGCAATTGAAATAAAAATTCCAATTATAGTTAAACTGCTTCTAAGTCTTTTTTTCATTAAATTTCTTATAGCTAAATTAAAATAGTCTTGAATCATTTTAACTCCTCAAAGCATCCACAGGCTTCATTTTACTTGCACTATAACTTGGAATTAAACCAGCAAGAATTCCAATTAACGATGAAAATAATATTGCTCCAATTAAAAGAGGCCAGGAAATACTAAACACTATGATATTTTGATTAAAAGCATTATTTGCACTAAATGAAACAATCCAAGATAAAAATAATCCAAAGATAGCTCCTAAAATTCCACCAACTAATCCAAAGATTCCAGACTCAAGAATAAATATTTTCATAATATCTGAGTTTTTAGCACCAATTGCTTTCATTGTTCCAATCTCCTTTGTTCTTTCTAAAACAGAAGTATACATTGTATTTGCAATTCCAATTCCTCCAATTAAAAGAGAAATAGCAGCAATTCCAATAACAATAACATTAACAACATTAAGTATAGTATTGACAGCTGATATGGACTGAAGAGGGGTTTGAAGTTTAAAATCTTCTTCACCTATCCTCTCCTTTCTATCTCTCCTTATTTTGTTTTCAATATCTTTTACAGCTTTTTCAACATTTTCTTTGTTATTTATTCTTATTGCAAGAATATCTTGCTCATCCCCAGGAATATTCAATGCATTCCTCATATCACTATCTAACATCAATACAACCCTGTTAATTGTAAATGTACTTGCTTTTTGCAATATTCCCACAACTTCAAAAATTTTTCCTTGAATTACAATATTACTACCTACTCGTATTGGCTTTCCAAATTTATTTTCATCTAAATAATCATTTCCAAGAACAACTTTTCCTTTATCATTTAAACCAATTAATTTTCCCTTTTCAACTTCTATGTTCATATTAGTATAAATAAAATCAATTTTTTCTTTGTCCTCAGGCATACTAACAACATAACCAAAACTAGCTGCTTTATTGTATTCTATTTTTGCAACTCTTATTAATCTAGGAATAACTATTTTAACATTATTGACACTTTCAATTAATCTAATATCATTATCACCTATCTTTTTAACAGCAGTGCTTCCAGGAGGCCCAAAACTTGTTTCTGCATTTGAAAAAGTTAAAGTATCAGCAGAAAGTGATGCAAACTGTCCAGTTATTGCAGTTCTTAATCCATCTCCTAAACTTATTAAAGAAACAACAGCAGCAATGCCAATAAATATTCCAAGAAGAGTTAACCAACTTCTTAGTTTTCTCTTTTTCATACTATTCAATGAAATAAAGAAAAGGTCTTTTAGCATATTGAAACTCATAAAATTTAATAATTATCTATGTTGATAACTCTGAACAGCTTTTTCTAAATCTTCTAGTTTTAGTTGTGGAAATTGAACTTGAACTTTAACCTGATTTTCCAGACCCATTCTTTTAAAGGCTTCTACTCTTTCATCCAATTCAAGTTTACCATTCTTATTTATGTCTGCTAATTCAGATAATCTATAAACTAGCTTTTGATAATTTATTTTTTCTGCTTCAGCATGTTCTATTCTTTGAGCTATAACATGTCTTGCCTTTAGGGGATTAATTTCCCCTGTTGCAGAAAAACCAATATATTCCAATGTTAAGGCTGTAAATCCTATAACTGAATAAGCAAAATGTCCAAAATATTTTAAAAAAGGTTTAACAACCATTCTATCCGGATTTTTTCTTAATCCTTCCATTACATCTTCTCTCATTCCATTCTTCCCCATCACATAATTTACAAGACTAACTACTGGCAACATCTTCGCAACTTTTCCAACAGTTGATAATACTTTTGTCATTTTAATATTCCCGATTATTTTGCTTTCTTCTTTTTAGTATCGCTCTTACCACAAAGAAAATAACAATTATAATTATAATCAATAGCACAATCAACCAAGTATAACTCTTTTGTATTAATCCAAGTTGAACAGCTTGATCATTACTATATACCTTTAATGTAACATCCATTGTTTCAGTGTATTCTTTATTGGAAATATCTTTGTAAACTATTGTAGCAGGTAATATAATTGAATTTGGAGCATTGCTTTTGAAAAACATATAAAAATCAGCTGTTTGAAAATCATTGCTATCAACATCTCCAATATAGGTTTTGGGTTGAGAAATTATAGTAACATAAGAATTTCCATGAAGATTTATTTCTAAAAATTTAGCATCACTTAACCCTTTATTTACAATTTTAAGTGTAACTTTATTTTTTTGATTTTTAAGCAAAAGCCCATCATCAGAACTAACTTCTAAGATAGGTTTTGAATTTATCATTATGCTTATTAAAGAAGTTTTAATTTTATTAGGAGTTCCTGCTTCCTGCTCACTTTCTCTATATTCTATTTTTACAGGAATCTTGTAAATTCCAGAAGCAGCATTGCTTAATGCAACAACATCAAATTCAGCAGACTTTGTTTTTCCTGATAAAATCTCACTAATAAGATAATCACTTCCAGAATTATAAGGTGCAAAAGGCACATTAGTAAAGTCCAAGCTTGTAGAAACATCTTCAATATCAAATTCATCATTATTCTTTAGAGTCAAACTAACTCGTGATGTTTCTCCAGGAGCAACTTCATTAGGAGATGTTGAAACAGAACTTATAAGTAAAGCATTAGTCATGCTAATCAAGCTAAACAAATAAATTCCGAGTATTAATAGGGTTATTGTTTTTTTCATTTTATTTCTTATTATTTTTATTATCTAATGCATAAGGTATATCAAAAGCATAGGGGCAAGTAACTCTTTCAGCTCCAGATGCATCACATCTTTCACCATGGCATCCAGCTATATGAACACAACTAACTTCACTGGAAATCATATTGCTGCCTTCATGTTGATAAATTCTAACTCTTACATCAACTGCTTCTTCTAAAACAGGCCATCTTCTCAAATTTCTTCCATTGCATTTTACTTGAAATGTGATTTCATTCATTTTATTTCTCCTAGTTCTGAAAGTTTTCTATCAAATTTTAAAGAATTTCTTCTGTCTGAATAACAATATCCGAGTCCACATAATAATCCTAATAACCCTCCTGAAAGGGAAATATCATAGTAAACATTCCCATATTTTTTCACATACCTTTTATATATATATTCATCAGCTTCTAAATTTGCAATATCTTTTTCTAAAGAGCTTATTGCCTCTTCAATAGTCCTTTTCCTGTTAATGTCAGATTCAGATTCTCCATCTTTTATTAAGTCATGATATTTTCTTAAGTCATCCAAAGATTGTGTTGCATTTTCATATCTTGAAATTCTTTCAGAATTTCTACTTTCTGATACAGCTCTGTTGCATGAGGAAAAACCAATCCCTCCAAATAATAAAGACGCAGAAATAATCAAACCAATAAATAGATTTCTGGAATTTTTTCTAGTATTTCTATTATAAGTAGAGAATGCCTCATCTAATTTTTTCATTCTATCAAGATATTCTTGGTTTTCCATTTTATTTTTCCTAGAATTAGGCATCTATGGTTCGCCACCACCCTATTTTTTATATACTATGCACTTTTTAAGCCTTATGTTTTATTCCTGACTTATTACTCTTCCATCTTTGAGTCTTATGATTCTTTTCGCTCTTTTAGCAAGTTCATTATCATGAGTAATCATGATTATTGTTTTTCCTTGCTTGTTTAATTCAATAAACATATTCATTATCTCTTCTCCTGTTTTTGAATCTAAGTTTCCAGTAGGTTCATCAGCTAAAATTACTTCAGGATCATTTGCAAGAGCTCTTGCAATAGCAACTCTCTGTCTTTCTCCCCCAGATAGTTCATTTGGAAGATGGTACATCCTATGGCTTAACTTAACATCATTTAACAACTTTTTAGCTCTTTCAATTCTCCTTTCTCTTGAAACTCCCTGAAATATCATAGGCAAAGCAACATTTTCTAAAGCATTTAAGGTTGGAATCAGGTTAAAGGTTTGAAAAATGAATCCAATCCTCTTTCCCCTTATCTGTGCAAGCCTTGATTCAGATAAATGCTCAATATCTATATTATCTAAGAAAATATCTCCTTGACTAGCTAAATCCAAAGCACCAACCATATTCATCATAGTGCTCTTACCACTTCCACTAGGTCCAACAATTGCAACAAAATCTCCTTTGTAAATACTAACATTTACATCACAAACAGCTTGTATAATTTCATCACCCATTTTATATCTTTTACATAAATCTTTAAGCTGGATGATTTCCTGCCTTTCAGGTTTTTCCCTTTCAAAAATTATTGCTTTTTGTATTTTTAGTTTTGACATGTTGTATATTTTTTATTGCAATTTAATTAAGGTTCAATGCAAATTTCACCAGTTCCCATTGTATAAATATCTTTCATCATCTGATATAGCTCAGGACTTATATCCTCTACAAATTGATTTGCAAAAGGCATTTGTTGTCTTAAACTATCCTGAACCCCACAACCAAGATATAACAAATAGCGTTCTAATTTTCCTGTTTTTTTATCTCTTCTAGCCAAATCTGAAAGAATCTCAAAATCAATTATTATAGGAGTTGTTCTATAAGCATGAGGTATTAGTTTATTTATTTTATATGTAAAAACAGCATTTTCATCTTCATAACTTCTAGTAAAACAATCTCTTTTTCTCACCTTATCTGTAATTTCTTCTTGCCATTTAGACCATGTCATTCTTGTAACAATTGGTTTTAATTCTTTTGCCATCTTAATCCTTATCAAGAACTCTCTCCATATTAGAATAAAATAAACCCTATTTAAGATTTGTGATTTATGACTTACATACTTTACTGAAGTTATTCAGCCCTCATAGGTATAGATTAACTATTGTCTTATTTTTGTTTGCTCTCCCCTAATTAATAAGGGAGAGAAATAAAAATAAGTGATTTTATATAAAGCAGTAATTAACCTCTTAGAATGAGCAGATTTATGCCTTTACTTCCAGAAACCTATTCATAGCTTTTTCAATTTCATCCCAACTCTTAACCCTATTCAACTTTTGCCTAAATTTACTACTTCCAGGAATACCCTTTGTAAATTCAATTGCCCTTTGCTTTGCGTCCTTT
>CAYHLB010000025.1:0-10534 GCA_964357325.1 Candidatus Woesearchaeota archaeon | reverse complement strand
ACGACAAACTACTGACTACCAACCCTTAATCTCGACTGATGTGTCGAGATTAAGTAAATAGAAAAAAGAGGTTGAAATGAGTTGGTTTAATGATAGTGAAGTTCATAGACATAGTAGTTATGACTTTAGAAGAAGAAAAAGATTAAAACTAAAAATTACTCCATTGAGATTCGGCGTTATATTATTTATAATTAGCTTAGTTGGATTTTATAGTTTATTTTCTTCACAATCTTTGAGAACTTACCTTTTTAATATTTCTTATTATTTATATATTGGAGTAATTACATTATGTGGTTTTTTTCTTATTTTGGGTTTAACAATTATAGGGGCTTTTTTTAAAGCATGGTTAGAAAGAAGCACAGGAACGAGGTTATAATATGGGTTGGTTAGATACACCAGAAAATAGAAGAAGACAACATCTTCAAATGATTGCTACTGGCAATATCAGAGACATAGATAGAATTCATGAAAGAAATAGAAGAAGAGGTATAAATTTTGGTTTATGGGCTTTATTTATTCTTAGTGTTGTAATGGGTTGGTTATTATTTAACATAAAACAAATACAAGCCAGTCTTTACTTATTTGGATTTTCTATAATTATGTTAATAATTATAATATTTAGATTTGGTTGGAATAGAAAGATAGGAAAAATAAGCAAAAAGTTTTCTAAAAGAAAAAGCGATTGGGAAAAATTAAATAGAGCTCCTGACTGGGTTCATAGAAAAATGAAGAGAAGAAGAAAAAATATAGTTAAGGGGGATCATTATTTATACAAGAGAGAAGGAAACACTTATTATAGAAAGTTAAAATAAAAAATGGAAAATGTAAGAATATATCAAATGATATTTTTTGGTATTGGAGCAGCCGGAACTATAAACCCTAGGGGGAATGAATTGCCTTCACAAATAGCCAGAGTAATTGGAGTTATTTGTTTATTATGTGCATTAATAATAGAAATTTATATTTGGTATAAAACTAAAAAGAAGAAAAAATGAAAAAAGAAAAACCGATTGGTTTTTGGAAATGGTTTCTTAATAATAAATTGTTTCATACACTTACAATTGGGATAACCATACTCTATCTTTTAATTTTAATGATTAATGATAATAGCTTTTTGTTCAGCCTATCATCTTTTTTAAAGAGTTTTTTATTAATGATTGCTATAATTATTTTATCTTGTCTTAATTTAGTCATATTATTTTATATCTATTGGATAGATTATAAAACAGCAAAACTTGTCTCTAACTGGTTGAAAATAACATCATATATTTTAATTGGATATCTTGCTATTATAAATGTTGAAAGAATTGGTTATGTAATCGGGGCAGGGATTATCAGTATTTTTTGTGGTATTTTTTGTTCTAAATGGGCTTATAAAAATAAAGAAAGTCCAAATATCGCTTATATTATTGGCTTCTTGTTTTCATTATTCGGTTTCTTTATTTATTGGGTTTATCTTTGGATAAATAAAGCTAAAAAAAGAGATGATAAATTACAAAAGAAAGCTAAGAAAAAATGAAAAATAAACAATCTAAAGTAAAAGAAAAAAATATACGGATAATTTCTTGATGTCATTTATAATTATTGGATTATTATTAATTATATTCAATTATTTAATTTTTTCAGAAAGTTATTTATCTTTACTTTTTTTATATATCTTAGGAAGTTTAATCGGATTATCTGCCGCTTTTTATTTTATATTTTCGAACAAGAAAGCACTTATAACATTTATAGTATTAACATCTATCGCGATGATATATTCTGTTTTTGCATTTCTCACTTTTAGCGGCTTCTTTTTAGTTGTAAGAATAATATTCACAGAAGCTATTAAATATTTAATAATATTCTTAATAATCTTCTGGATCTATAGAAAAATAATTAAAAAATGAAAAAACAAGAAATAATAATCTTGGTAATATTACTTTTAATATTCTGTTTTGTTATTTGACTATGGTTAGGAATGAACTTAAAGCAATGTCCTGGTTGTGAAATAGAAACAATGGGAAATTATAGTATTTGCTTACCTAAACAGTGAAAATATTCTTTAATTTTATAAAACTCTTGTTCGGAAATTAGAGACAAATTTATAAGGTTCATACTTCTTGATTGTTTTATGTTCTGTTCAAAATGTAATAAATCAATAGATGAAAAGGTATATGATTATTCTAGAAAAAGGTGGGGAAATGCATTATGTAGGGAGCACCAACCACAACCAGTAAAAGAATCTTCTTCTATAAAACATCAACCAACTCAGGAAGCAAGAAAATTAGGTAACTTATTAATCGATATGGGTCATAAGGTAGAATTTGAAAAATATGATGGCTATAAGCATATTGATATTGCAATTGTCAATAAAAAAGTGAATATTGAAGTAGATGGTTCTCAACACCATTCTAAACAGCAGGCATTGAGGGATTTAAAGAGAACGTTCTATTCTTGGAATAAGGATTATGTTACATTAAGAATACCAAACTCCTTAACACAAGATAATACTATTGAAGAAACAGCAAAATACATTGACATGTTTTTAAGTAAAGATAGAACCAAATTAGAAAAAGAAATTAAAGAAGAATATATTGAAGAAAAGAATCCATTTTGGAATGATGCCACTAATTTTATCAATGGTGTAAATAATCTTGTTAATAATGTTAGTAATGCAGTTAGTGATGTTGGTAATGCCTTTGGAAATCTTAAAAAAAGTTTTAATTTTAATAAAACAAAATGAAAAATAAAAAAAATATTGGAACTTTAGAAAAAGTAATTATTTGGATATTGGTAATATTGGATAGTTTAATACTTATTGGCATGTTTTTAGCTACATGGTTTTTTGGACATGCATAATCAAGATTGAGTAGTAAATAAGGTTTAAAATTAATTCAATATGAAAATAGAAAAAGCAAAAAGTTTCTGGAATTGGTTATTTCATAATAAATGGTATTATATTGTAATGTTAATCCACATTTTTTTAGGCATCTTAACAATTATAGCTAATAGAGATGATACCTATAAAACATTCAGTCCTGGAAGCATTATATTTTCATCAATCTTATTTCTCTTAGTCTATGCTATTCCATTCTATATATATTGGAAAGGATTTAAAGCAAATAAAAAGAAAAAATAAAAATGGAAAAGTCAAGTTTAATGTATAAACTGGAATTATATTCTCAAAATAATAGATTAAAAATAAATATTCTACTATTTTCTGTTGTTTTTTTAATTCTTTTTATTGATGATATTTATAAAAATGGATTTAACTTAAATACTCTAATAATGTACCTCATAATCATATCAATTATGTGGTTTATATTTCATAATATTTGGGATAGATTTTTTAGTTCTGCAAGAAGAAAGCTTTATGGAATTCCTGAAAAATCAAGAATTCAGAAAAAGAAGAAATGGGGTTTAAATGATATAGCCCAAATAAAGAAAAAATAAGTATAATTTACAAATCAATAATATTTATAAGTCAATTTTTATTTTTAGTAATATAACAAAAATGTAAGAGAGTAATACTATTTTCCATCTCTCAGCGCGGGTGTCTCGACTCGAAGGAGGAGAGTTTGAGTTGAGCAAAAGAATTTTTAGTTAATAAATAATAATGAGAAAATGCTTTTGTGAACAGGTGCGGGCGGAACTTTAAAAACAAAAATCTTTTATATTACCTTACTATTAATAAATAATGGTTTATGCTGTTTATACACTTCCTTCGCTTTATCAAAAAGTTATTGCAAAGCTACCTGAAATAGAAAAAGAGGAAATCCAAAGAATTATATTACAATTGACTGAAAATCCATTTGTTGGAGATCAATTGCAAATAAGAGCTTTTAGAGAGAAGAGATTAAAAGAAAAGAGACTTTATTATTTAGTTTTTGAAGATTTAAATGCAGTTCTTATTGTTGCTATAGGTGATAAAAAGGCCCAACAGAAAACAATTGATTTAATACTTTCTAGACTAAAAGAGTATAGAATTTATTTGTTAGAATTACTAAGAAAATGATTATGCTAATCTTATAATTTTTCCTTTTTTTAAATCAGCTAGACAATCCTGAACTTGTCTTTCTATATCAAAATCTATCTCTTGCAAATTTCGCAGTCTTGCTAATTCTTGAATCATTTTTTCATATTCTTCTCTTGGTATTTTTACTATTTCTTCCATGATAACTTTATATAAAGGCGGCTTATATAATTTTTGGTTTTAAGAAAGTGAGATATAAATAGCTTATTTTTGAGGGATAAAAAATCATAAAAACGATCTTAGGTTGCTTTTCTATGCCTGTTTTCTAGTCTCAGCCCTGTCGTTGTACATTATTTTATAAACTACTTAATTTTAGATGGAATATGGCAAAAGAGGGCGAGGAGATTTCTGTTGATGATGGATTTATTAACAAATATATCCGCGAGGATAATAATGATGCTGAGATGAGTTTGTTTAAGAAGAGATTTGGAGGAGAGGGGAATCATTCTGGAGCTGTGGAAGTATTTGGCAGTGTTGGTGAGGGAGAGAGTTTCCTTGAAGGAAATAATTTCAATAGGAGATGGGGGAACAAGGGAGGATTTTCATCAAATGATTCTGATGATAGTGATGAAAAGAAAACGAAATTTAATTCAAATACTGCTTCAAAAGCTAGGCAGGAATTTTTAAAAGAACTAGATGATGATTCTTTGACAGTTGACACTTGCAGCAAAGTAGCTCATGATTGGAAAAGGTAAAGCTTTGCTTTATTAATAAAAATTTATAAGGTATGGAAAGTTTAGTTTTTTATGAAAAAGTTTGTTATCATTACTGCATGTAATTATAAGTATGGTGATTTTTTAATAGAACATTGGTTAAAATCCTTGCTTGATAATATTGATACGCGGCTTGTTGATATTATTGTTCTTGACTATGGACTTACAGAAGTGCAAAGGAAAGAGTTGAAGTTAAAGAAAGTAAAAGTTGTGCTTTGTAAATTAGATGGGCATATTGTTAATATAAGATTTAGTGATATGAGGAAATTTTTAGAAAAAAATAAATATGAACAGATTATTTCCTGTGATGGTGGAGATATTATATTTCAAAAAGATATAACTCATCTTTTTTCTGAGAATAAAAATGAGTTTAGGATTGTTGCTGAAGAATTGAGAGATCCTTTTATGAAACAAATGCTTAAGAGAAAACCATTTAATTATGAATTGAGAAAAGAAATTCTTTACATTCTTAATAATAAAAAGTCATTGAATGCAGGATTTATTATTGCTCCTAGAAAAAAGTCCATAGATTTATGCAAATTTCTTGAAGAAAATACTGTTAAGAAAGAAATATTTGGATCTGACCAATTTTTAGTCAATATTTATCTTTATAGAAATGGGTTTGTAGATTTGGGATGTGATTATAATTTTATTCCAACAATATTTAAGAATAAATTCAAAATAAAAGAAGGTGTTTTTTTAAGCAATGGAGAACCTATTTCAATCATACATAATGCTGGAAATTGGTTTAGGAGTCTTGAAAATTTTGGTTATGGAAAATGTCATAATCACCTAAAACCATTTCATTATTCTATTGTTAAAATAATCAGGAGTTTATTTTCTTGATTTTTTGCTACAGGCTAAACCTACTTTTACAAATAACCATTTGTATAAAACATAGGAAATTATTATCAAAGGAATCATAAATAACAGGAAATAACTTGTTAGGTTATAGTATTTTAGAATAGGATTTATTGCTACACCAAAATAATATCCAACTATTGTAAAAAATATAGCTCTTGGAATAGTTATAAATAAGCATGTTATGATAAATTTTTTTCTAGTTATTCTCAGCGCACCTGTTGAAATAAGACCTAAACTTGAAAGTAATGGAGTGAATTTTATAACTGTCATTGATTTTATAAAATGATTTCTAAGCCCTTCTTCTAATCCTTTAATAAAAATTTTTTTGATTCCTAATTTTGTTGCATATTTTTCAACTAATGGCTCTCTTGCCTTTCTTCCTATTTCAAAATAAATTAAATCTCCGATAAAATCTCCTAGAACAGAAAGTAAAAGTACAATTAGGACATTAAAATAGCCAAAGGAAGCTGCAAATGCAGCTGCAGTTGTTGTGACAGGGCCTTCAATTATCATTATAATTAAAAGAACAATATATCCATTTGCTTGTATAAACTCCAAAACTTGTGTAAAATTTGTTAAATCCATGTGTATATCTAATATGATAAACAGATATATATTTTAAAGCTTATGGATTTAATGAACTTACTTAGCTTTTAGAAGCTAATAGAAAAAAATAATATAACTTCGTTAATATCATTTTTTCTAAAGAATTGTTATTAATCCTATAAATATTAGTTATGCAATGTATCAATCAAGCGATGCCCTTCAATCCTTTACCTCACTTTACTTTTATTGATGATAACTATAAACCTTGGAAATTTAATTTTAGCTGAATGGCTGATTAAATTTTAATATATTCACTTTAAAAAGCTAAGTTCTTACAATTTAATAAAATATTTTGATTTATTGTAGTGATAGTTTTAAAAACTCATAATATTTTATATCCGGGAGGTGATATATGGATTTATTTGATTATGCATTAGTAATTCAGTTGTTTATATTGATTAATCCATTATCTTCTTTTCCAGTACTTCTTGCTGCTTATAAAAATAATCTTAATGTAAGGAGAATTGCTATTAGTGCTGTTATTGTTGCATTTGTTGTTGCTATTATAATCGCCCTTGTTGGTCCTTATTTATTTAGCTTATTTAAAATTTCAATTGATTCATTTAGAATTGCTGGAGGGGTTGTTTTATTTTTATTAGGCCTTGATAATATTAGGTCTAAAAAAAATGATAGAAAAGACATTAAAAAATCAGATGCTCTTGTTTCAATAATTGCAACCCCTTTACTTACAGGGCCTTCAACAATTGCATTCATTACATTAAAATCTTTTGAAATTGGAAAGGTCTCTATGATTTCAAATATTTCATTTGCTTTTATTATTGTGGCTATTGTTTTTTCAGTTTTTTCTTTTTTTGTCAAAAAGATAAATCCAAAGGTAATTGATATTACTTCAAGGGTTCTTGGCCTATTCTTAACAGCTGTTGCAATTGAGATGATAGGAAAAGGAATACATGGGTTGTTTAGTGTTGTTTGATTGTTTTGAATTTTGTTAGAAATAATATATTTAAAAACCCCTATTTTGTTACTATATAAAGAGGTTTGACTTTTAGATAAATACTAATTTAATTAAAATGGGAAAGGATAATAAATTCAATAAGAAATTTCAGAAAAAATCATTTGGAGGCAAATTTGAAAAAGCTGACAAATTTTCAAAATTTGAGAAGTTTGTGGATAGAAAAGCAGAAAATGTTGAGATAAAGGATATTAATCAGGATTTTTTTAATAGAAATGTTGAGATAAGTGGTTTAATTGAGCAGATAACTCAGACAGGTGGGCCAACTATATTTGTTGTTTCAGATGGAACTGCTACTCTTGCGCTAAAGGGTTTTGTTGGTCAGGGACAAAGAGCATATCCTGAACTTGCTATTGGAGATACTGTAAAGTCTGTTGTAATGATTAATGAGTACAATGGAGAGTTGGAAGGAGAAATAAAGAAAATTCAAAAGCTAAGTCCTGATGAACATAAAGTCTATCTTGAAAAAATAATTGGATTGCAAAAGAAAAGAGCTGAAATAGGTGAGATTCCTTTTTTAGTTAAAAGTCAGATATTAGAAAAGCTAAAACCTTTAATGAGGAAGGCTGCTTTTGAAATAAGACTTGCCATAATTCAAAATAGACCAATTATAATAAGACACCATAATGATACTGATGGTTATTGTGCTGGTTATGCTTTGGAAAAAGCAATACTTCCTTTAATTGAAAAAGAACATGGAAGTGAAAAAGCAGGTTATGAATTTTTCATGAGAAGTCCTTGTCAAGCTCCTTTTTATGAAATAGATGATTCAATAAGGGATACTGCAACTTCTCTTAGAAACATGGCTAAATTTTCAAATAAAATGCCTCTTGTAATTATTACTGATAATGGTTCAACTCCTGAAGATTTATTTGGAATAAAACAAGGGAAAGTTCATGGAATTGAATTTATTGTAATTGACCATCATTTCTTTGACCATGACGTAATCACTAAGGAGGTTTTAACACATGTTAGTCCTTTTTTAGTTGGAGAAGATGGAAGCAAATATTCTGCTGGAATGCTTTGTGGTGAACTCGCAAGATTAATTAATAATGTTCCTGGACTTGAAGTTCTTCCTGCTATTGCAGGCTTAGCAGACAGAGTTGATATTACTAATCCTGAAGCAATTAATCAATATTTGAAAATTGCTGAAAAAGAAGGTTATACTAAAGAGCTATTAATGAATATTTCAAAGGTTATTGATTTTGTATCTGCTAAAGTAAGATTTATGGAGGTTAGGGAGTATATTGGAGTTATATTTGGAGAGCCAAGACATAAGCAAAAGGAATTAGTTGAATTAATGGCACCATATATAATCAGCTTGGAAGAAAAAGGACTTGCAATTGCAAAGGCAAATACTGAAATAGAAAAAATTGGAAAAACAACTCTTCAATTACTTGATATTGAAAATACTTTTCCTGGATTTGGTTTTTATCCTAAACCTGGGAAGTGTGTTGGAATGGTGCATGATGATATTCAAAAAACTCATTTGATAAGCAATTTAGTTACAGCTGGACTCATGAGAACAGCAATAACATTGAGAGCAACTGATGGTGCTAAATTTTCAGTTCATGAATTAATAACTTACTTGAATAAGCATGCTCCAAATTCTTTTGTTGAAGGAGGGGGGCATAAAAATGCAGGTTCTATTACATTCTTACCAAATAAGCAGGAAGAAATTCTTGGTTTGATGAAGAATTTTATTTTGAGTAGGCAATGATAATTAGTAATTAAATCTTCTCTCATAATTTTTATGATCAAAATATTCTACAATCATTGCAGTTATTCCATCATCTGTTGCAAATACAGAATAAACAAGTCTCCAAGCATTTGGCAAAGGATACCACAGAAGATTATCAATTCCATATTTTTTTATATACTCTCTAGGAATAAGTTCTCTTTTAATTCTTTCACCACAAAAAGCATTTTCTTTAAAATCTACAATTGATTTTAAAATTGCCTTTTTAATCCAATCGTCCTCTTTTAGTGAATTAAATTCATCTTCTATTCTTTGATTAGCAAATATGACATTATCGGCTGGTTTGAATAATCTCATTAGAATTAATATCTTTTCTTATTCATAAATTTTTCTGTAAGAACAGGATTCCAAATATAGATTACATGATCTGATTTATCCACACCTATCTTGTTATTTTCAACAAGGTAGCTTAAGATAACATTAAATGTTCCCCACATCATTTTCTTTGGAAGATTATTGAAAAGTTCTGTTTTTTTAAAGTCTCCATTATGTTCTTTAATGAACTTCTCGACCATAATAACTGTATCAAGTCTTGGCATTCTAGTTATTATGTCTTCAGTGTTGCAATTCAATTGGCCTTGGTTTTCAGTTTCCATTTTTATATTATATTTATCCCTCTATCTTATTTATCATATGATAATATTATCAATTGATAATATATAAACTTTTCTATTGACTTATTTTAAGGAAATTGCTGAATTGGAGTGAATAAGATATATCTTATATAATAGATTTCTTTTTAAATAAAACTTCCCCTTATAAATAATGGATGAAAGAGGAAATTTAGCAAGTGTTTTAAGAGTACTAAAAACTACTGAAGCAAGGGCAGCTCTACTTTATGATTCTTTTAAAGCAAGAGAGATTGTTGATGCAATTCCTCCTGGACTTGAGGATGGAGCAAGATGTGCAGTTGGAATTGCATTTGAAACAAAGGATTATAGAACTGGCTTTGTAATTGCTGAGCAAGCTGGAATTTTAGAGGAAATATTAGCTACTATTGATAAAGCTCCTGAAAGAATAGGTCCTAATGAGCAAATTCCTGAAAGTGTAAAGGCGATTCCTGGATATAGTGGTGAAGATAGGGATTCTGGAGAAATGGCTTTTTAATATCCATCCTTAAATAATTCACTTAAACTTTCACCTTCAGATATTCTATAAATTGCTTCTGCAAATAATGGGATGAAGGAAATGATTTCGGCATTTATGTCTTCTGGCTGTTTTAATGTATCTGCTATGAAGAATTTATCAAAACAATCTGTAACTTCTTTATGGCCTTTTGTGAAGAGTCCATGAGTTGCATAGGCATATACTTTATTTGCTCCTTCATCTCTTACAGTTTCTGCTGCTTTTATTAGGGTTCCGCCTGAATCTACCATATCATCTATTATTAAAACATTTTTATTTTCAACTTCTCCAAGAACTTTTAATTTTTCAACTTCTCCTGCTTTTTCTCTATTTTTATAACCTACTGCAATATCTTTTATTCCTAAACATTTCGCAAACATTTTTGCTCTCTGAACTCCTCCTGCATCTGTTGACATTATAACTAGATTATTTATTATTTCTGGATAATGTTTTTTCAAATAAGTTATTACTGTTGGAAA
>CAYHLB010000024.1:0-10866 GCA_964357325.1 Candidatus Woesearchaeota archaeon | reverse complement strand
TGAGCATTTAAAGGGATTAAATGCTTACTAAAGCCCGTTGGGGCTTTATAGTTACATCTAAAAATAACAACAAAGATGATAACTATTTAGTAGTTACAAACAAAACCTTTAAATACTTCATGAAATTATTCAAATCATGATAATAAATAACTATCTTGAACAAGATCCTGAAAGAAATTATCAAGGAAGGACTTCAAGAAGAGGATTTCTAACTGCTGGACTTACTGGACTTGGAGCAATTGTTGCAGGAACATCAACACCCACTTATTCAGCTGAAACTCAACAAACACCAAGCTATGAACAATATTGCAAGTCATACCAAGAAATTTTCGGAAGAAATGAATTTGAAAAAAATGAAAAAGACATAAAACAAGAATGGGAAACTTTAGATCCAGAAAAAAGATTAAATGCAATGCAATATTTAGGATATGCAAAAGATTATATAAAAACTTTTGGAGAAGAGAAATTTAAAAAAAATAGAAATAAATTAATAGAAAAATGGTTGCACGAAAGTCCAAAAAGAAGGCAAAAATCTCAAGAATATTTAGCAAATTTTTCTAGCATGAAGATTCCATCCTATGATGATTTCAGAAAAGCATTAGGAAATAGGTATAACCCAAGAAATGAAGAATCAACAAGAAAATTCTGGGAAAGTCAAGATGATAAATCAAAAAAAATAGTTTATCTTGTTTATACAAAACCTGAACAAGTAAGTTCCTTTTATTTTCATGAAATAGAAGAAGAAAAAGTAAAAAAACCTGAATTAACAGCTAAAGAAGCTCAAAATTATGAAGACATTTTTGAACACTTTGGTTTTTGGAAAATAGGATTAAATAAAGGAGATTTTTCCTCAAATTTACTTTACGAATTATTTTCAAGAAAAGAATTAAAATAAGATTTAGAAATGTTTTCATTAATTTATTTAGGTCTTAAAATACCTTTATTTGCATAATGAATATATTTAGCTACATAGGCATCTATCTTTTGCCTACCAATAGCTTTTGCATCACTAGGAGATAATCCTTTGCGAGAAGAAATTATCGCAGTTGAAGATTCCTCAGGAATAAGATAATCAGTAAATGGCTGTGCTTCATTTATTCTATCCTGATACTTTGCATACAATGCTAAATTTCTTCCTATATTAATATCAAACAAGCCATAGGCCATGTTAGTCCCAAATGCACCTATAATTTTGGGATTTCCAGGAATTTCTTGTCCATTAATATACCACTTGCCATTTTCAATAACAAAACTTGAAACAGTATTAAAATTAGCAGAAATATAGTTTAAAAGGCGATTCATTTCATAATCATTATCAGCACTATCCCATTGAGCAGATGAAGAAAAACTTTTTGCAAGATTACTTCCAGAAGACATTAAAACTCTTTTAATAGGATCTTTTTCAAAGAGACTTTTATAAGAAGCATCAATTTTACCAGCAATAATGCCAATATCAAGTTGATTGGTTATTTTACCAACAAAAGCTTCTACAGGAATAGATGGTTCACTAAATGTCATTTCAACCCTTGTATTAGAATCACTAATTATTTTTGCAATTCTTTCTTCTTCTGAACCGCCAAAATTACTTGCCTTATATTCTTGATTGTATGTAACACTCCCCTGCATTGCTTCAAAGGGATTAGAACCATATTTTCTTACAGCAATTCTTGAACCAATGCCTTCCCTGCCACTAATTATTTTTTGAAGGGTATCTTCAAATGGTTTTTTTGGATCATAACTATAAAATTCTATTTCTCCAGTATCAGATTTTTTTTGCCAAGTAAATGCTGTTTCTCCAACCTTCTTAGAATCTACATTAAGATTAGAAATACTATTAATACTATGCTCCCCAATAATTGAATTCCCAACAACACTTATTTCCTTATCCTTAAATAATAAATAAGCATTACCATTTCCAAGATAGGTTTGAACTCCAGAAGCCTTCACACTTTTAACATCATCACTTAAAACCTGTGCAAGAGAATAAATCTCTTTACCATCCATGATAATTGATTTTTTTCCTTCAGAAAAATCAATTAATTGATAAGGTTCATCTCCAACACCAAGAGTAGGCAAGCTACCTGCATAAAGTGAAATTGCATCAGAACCTGATGAAAATGCAGCAGTAGGAAAAGTTTCTCCAAATTTAGTTACCCCTATTTTTGAATTAGAATGTTTTATAACTCCATCTCCAACCTCTAAAACAGCAGGTTTTCCTTCTTCTCTAAGAGTTATTCTAAACTGAGCAAGACCTAGTTTATTATTCACAAATAATGCACCTTCAGTAACAATATATTGCCCATTTTTATATTCATATTTCCCATATTCACCAATAACATTTACTTTTATAGTATTCTTTGATAAACCAACAAAACTAGATTTCTCAACAACATGTTCTCCTTCTTTATTAACAAAACCACTATCAAATGAAAAAGTCATCTTACCTTCAGCCCCAGTAAATTCATAATTAAACATTTTAGTTTTTTCATTATAACTTATTTTTATAACAGAATCTCTAATCTGGCTAAAATCAACCCAAGCCTTTCCACCTTCTCCAAGAAGCATATTTCCATCCCCCCATTTTAATTTTCTACTATCAAACCCAATAAAATCAATATTTTTTACATTTGGATTTTTATATTGAGTATATTTTATTAAAAACTCCTTGACTTGTTCAGGTTTAGCACTTTCAAATGCAGTATTTTTCTTATTTAAAGAAAGGGATTCAAATGCCTTAAAAGAATCTTGATTTTCACTCCAAGAACTAATATTTCCTTCTTGAAAAACAGCACTAATATAAACTGGAGTAACAGCAAATGCTAAAAAAAGCAATATCAATACACTAAAAAATATAGCTCTACGGTTGTACATTTACAACTCCTCCTTTATATTTTTCTGCAAATTCAAAAGAATAGGGTAAATCTTTATTTTCAGTTAAAACATATAGCCTAACATTATTATCTAATTCAATAGAATCAAAAAGAAGATTTTTTTCTTCAACCATTCTTGATAAACAGGAAATGCATAAAACTCTTGGAGCATTTTTATTTGCATCATTTATATATTTTGCAACCTCTAAAATTTCAAATAGTTTAGAATCAAATAAAACCGGCATATCCTTTAATTCAAATTTTACAACCTTTTCAGATTTACTAATTGAAACAGGCATGTCAATATTAAAAACAACTTTCCCAGGGCTAAGAACTGTTTTTGTTTTTGACTTCCCATAGGCTAATTTAAAATCTCTAATATCTAAATTTCTTAAACAAAAATCTAATCTATCATCAATATAGCTAGATAATTCAGATTCTACTTTTTCTTTTGTTGGCATAAAAAACATATTTTCATTATAATAATAAGGAATAAACATCCATCCAAAGCTATAAGCTTGTTTAGGTTCTTTATAATATCCTCCCTGAATTCCAATTACTCTAAGCGCATCTTCTGAAGTAATTTCCATGCAATCTTGAACAGAATTTTTAATGACATTAAATTGAACTTGCAAATTCTCATCAGAAAGAAGATTTCCAGAGCTAACTGGTTTCTTTACCATAAAAAGAGAAATCGCAACCACTCCTAATAAAACAATAGCAATTATAATAAAGATTGTGGCCTGTGCTTTTATAGTGAAGAAATTTCCTCTTTTCATAACCTCATTTATATATCAAAACTATTTAAACACTGCTCAAATAAAAAAACCTCCTACAAATCATACATTATACAACTATCCAGTGACAACAATCAAAAGATTTATATACTTACAAACTTAATATAAAAATGAGGCAAAATGAGCTTAAAACAAAGGGTTAAAAAATTTGCAAAAAACACACTTTACTCAGCTATAGCTCTTGCAGCATTATCTTTGCCAGGATGCAGGCCAACATATATTAATTTTGGAAACATTCCAGAAGAACCTTCAAAAACACAATCTCTAGAAGAAAAAATGCAAAATCAATCCCCTGATTTAAGTGAAATTGACAGTTCTCAAGTAACTTATGACCCAAAATATAGAGGATATAGAGTAGTTGGAGATTTTCAAATAAAAGGCCTTAGAATAGGGGAATATAGTATAGAAGATGAAAATTATTTATTTTTTGATGGAAAAGAACATGAAGGAGTAGATCTTCCTTATATTTCAATAGGTGCAAAATTAGTGCTAGGAGTTCCTACAAAAGCATTTGGTTCAACAGTAGAATTACTTCCTGGAAATGCCTATATAGATATAGATGATTCAAATTTTGTAATGGTCCAAGCACTTGGTGGAAAAAGAGCAGGAGCAATCTGGATTGAAAGAAAAGACTGGGAAAAAAAGATTTTAAGAATAACATGTTCTTCAGGTTATAATATTTTTAATGGCGAGAGAGCAGTTAAATATAATGAAAATGTTAGGACAAATAATAAAGGTCCTGGAATTCTAAATAATAATCCCATAGATGTCTCTTGAAAAATTCCAATTCCACTTCATGTTGTAACAGCAGACAAAATAGGACAGAGATTATATCCCTGGGATATTGTATTTGATAGAAATGGAAGAATAACAGCAGGAACAGGCAGAGAATTAGAAAATTATCCTGGAAGTTCAAGAGAAGGAGAATATACTTCAATAAGACAAACATATCATGATTTAACATTAGATGAACAAAGAAAAGAAAGAGAAAAAATAATTTCAAAAAAATCTAAACAAAAAACTCACCAACCAGAAGTCATCCCAACACCAGAACCAGTATCTGAAGAGGAAAAACCTGCAAAGAAATTTAAACCCTCTATGCCTCCTCCTAAAATATATCGTCTTCCTAATGGAAGAACAGTCATAGAAAATTAAAATGAAACCAACAAGAAGACAATTTTTAGCAAATTCTGCATTAACAGCAATTGCATCAACAGGAATAGCTTCATCATTTCCAAAATCAGCACAAGCTCAACAAGTAATTTCCACATCTGGACATATTTTAAAAAGAGAATTTAACCAAAGAGAAGCTCAATGGAGAGATAATGTAATAAGATATAAAGCAGGTCAAGCCCTTATACCATACACAAGTATTCCCTTATCAGAAGAATATGATTTAAATGATTTAATTGCAGTTCTTGGAGGAGAATGGGATGCAATGCCACAATCAAGAAAAGATACAACATTAAGATCCTGGCAAAAAACTCCTCAAAATAACAGAAGAACAATATGCAGTATTTATGAAAACACCTTTAGATATTTCCTAGATAGGCTAAATAATAATCAGCAAAATCAATTCAATGAATTCAATGCAGCATATCTCTTTGCAATAAACCATGAACAAAGTCCATCTTCAAAAATCTTTGCAACAAGAGATGGAAGTACAACTAATTATTTTTCAAGACACTATCCTTATATCTGGCTAGACCAGCCAACTGTTTCAGATAGAATGATAATTTTCAGGCAAGGTTATATGGATAATACTCAATCAATAAAACTTGATTTCCCATCAATTCAAAGATATGCTGAAAAAGCATTTAAAGAAAGAGAAGAATCAAAATAAAGAGAATACTAAATGAAATATAAAACTCTCATAACTGCAGTTGCAACAGCACTTCTAACATTAATGCCCTATTCAAATAACACTCCGGACTACACGAATCATCTCTATTCTCAAACTTCACAAACCCAAACTACAAGTTCTCAAGATTCCAATAGCATTAGCTACACAAAAATAAGAGAAAGAATTGCAAAAAAATTAGGAAATGAAACAGTTAAAGCAGAATTTGGCTTAGAATCAAAGCTATGGCAAAGTCTTAAACCAGGAATGAGTAAACAAGAATTCTACAATTCAATAAAACAAGCACCTATTGAACTTAAAACAACAACAATCTTTAGAGGAATTACAGGCATTAGAAGTTATATTAACAGCGAAGATATAAGAAAAGAATTTCTAAATGCAGCAGACAGATTTATTAAAAACAAGTCATCTCAATATGATCCAACCTTAATATTTTCAAAACAAGATAAAGAAATTCTTGAAAGAATGTTAGAAAGAGAATTAAAAAGCAATCTAACTGAAACAATAAAACCATGGAATCCATTTGTAACAGCAAAAGAAGTCTATGTCTATCCGCCTCAAAGCCAAATACTATTAAGAACAGACAATCAAGAAAATCCATCTTTTGAAATGTGCATAAACACAAACCCCAATACTTCAGATATTCCAACTTATGAAAAATTGCCAATAGCAAAAATAACAGATAAAAGAGAAAAAGAAGTTTTCACAAAATTCCTTCTTCTTTCAATACTAACAAAAGATCCTGAAAATGTAGTTCCCATTGATAACATCTACAAAGAATATCTTAAAGCAAGTGCTGAAAAAGGAATAAAGTAAAAATAAAAAAACCTGCAAATAAACTATAATTTAAAATGAAGGACCTATTTCCTTTACTCACTAGGATCTGCCTTTGGAGCAATGGGTATATCAGACTGAGATGAAGGCGAAACTCCTTTTGCACTTTGATTGTATCTATTGAAGAACTGAAATGCTTCAGGCGCCCAAAATTCATCCTCTTTATCTTTTTCTTCTTCGTTAGTTTTATCAGAAAGTCCACCTGATTGAAGATGACTCTCTCCTTTTTTATGTTTAGAAATTTTATAAAAAGTACAATTAGGCAAATCATTGAATCCCCTAGATTGTACTTTTAAATCCCTTTCTTTAGCCATTTTTGAAAGTGCAGTAATATTAATCATAGTCGGATCCTCCCTATGAGAATTAGTAACAAAATTTGCAATTTCAATCATCTCATAAAGCTTAGATTTTAAAGTCATTGGACCTGGACTCATGGTAAATGTTGTAGTCAGGAAATCATTTTGAGATAATCTTAGGGAAAGTTTATAACGAAATTCCACTTCACCTTTTTTTATTTTAGCTAAAGTTTCAATTTTTGAACCATCTGAAAGAAATCTTACTTTTCCTTGTGATCTTAATTCTTCAAAAAAATGATTATTAATATAATTAGAAAGCTCTTTTTCAATAGATAATGTTTCAGGCATTAAAAATTTACCCCTATCATAATAATAAGGAATAAAGAGGGATTTTACATCGTGCCTTACATCAGGTTTTGTATCGCCATATCCCCCTTGCGCACCAATTACTTCTAAAGACTTTTGAGAAGTAAACCACAAACAATTTCCCAAATCCCTAATTGGACTATTATCCCTAGAACCTCTAGCAGGTTCTGCAGAATAACATTCATTGCTAGTTCCATAAGGAGATGATATTAGAGCAGCACCAACAACAATTCCACTAACTAAATTTCTTACAACACCAACTAACCCAGCATTATTCATAATAAATAAAAACTTCTAATTTTTATAAAGATTTCTATCATATAAAACATATCTAAAATATATCCGTCATATTTCTATCTCTAACCAGTACTAAAAAAACACACAAAATTATAAAAACTTTAAATGCTTAAAATTAACATGGAAGACTTATCAGAATTAGTTACATCCTATGACACATTAAGCAACAATCAAGAACCTTCTTCAAATCCCTTAGAAAAAGTTGCAAATACCCAAGTCCCCCCATTACCTTCTCAAGAATCTTCTGACAACAAAACTCCTCCTGAATTACCCAATTATCAAACACAAAATAGAGCAAAAAGATTTTCAAGAAGAGGTTTAATTGCAGGAGGCATTATATCAGGATTAGCAATCCTATTATATAAAGGTTACAATGATAGAGCAAATGCAAGAATAGAAGAAGCAAAAAGAAAAACAAGAGAAGAAGAAAGAAAAAGGGAATTAGAAAGACAAACAGATATTGAAATGCATAAATTAACTGATTCTGAATTTGCAGAATATATGAGACTTAACAAAATAGAATATAGTAAAAAATCAAAAGATGAACAAGAAAGATTAGAAACTTTAACAAAAAAAATTGATGCAATAAAAAAGAGTCCTTCAAAAGCATTATCTTTAATGGATGATTCAACTAGAAGAGAATATGAATCATTTAAAAGAAATCAAAATGAATTTGATACTTATTTTTTAAAAATACGTAATGAATTCCATAAAAATAATCCAGATGATTTAGGCAAGTTTTTTGGACGCCTCATGATAGCAGGGATGATGACTCCATATACAATGGCTGCAGATTCAATCGCTGTAGATTCAATCGCAAGTAAATTAACTGGAAAAGATGAAAAACTACTATCCACTGGAACAATTTGGCAAGCTATGCTTCCAAGACTACCTAAAGAAGAAAGTGATAAGCTGGACTACATCTTAGAATATAATAGGTATAATTCAGCATATAACTTAACATCTGTGCCTAGCAACTCAGACAAAGACTTAATCCTCTATTTCTATTATACAAGATACAAAGGAGGCAGGTTCACTAAAAGACTAGAATAACCATGGCAAAAACACTAACAAAAATTCTAGCCCCAGTATTATTAATTCCAGTATTAGCCTTCCCCTCACAAAGTCAAGCAGGACCTAGAGGAGCAAGGCAACTCGGAAAAGCTCTTCCAGGAATGTTCGAGCAAATATTTTCAGCCCCATTTAAAGCATTTGAAAACAAATTAAACCAACCTAATTCCCAACCACAAAAACCAAGAAAATATACAAGAATGGAAGAAGAAATGCTTGAAATAGAAAGAAAAAAATATCAAGTAGAATCTGAAAAAGCATATCTAGAATTCTTCATAAACGCAGGAGAAATAGACCAAGAATTATTAGCTGCATTAAAATCAAGGCAAAGATTTGAGAAACAATCAGTCTATGATTATTATAAACAAGCAAATCAAAGAGCAACTTCCTTTGGAAAAGTATTAATATATGACATAACCATAGGAAAACATCTTCCACCTAATTCATATAAGTCTGCATTTCAAAAAGAAGTCTCTAGAATAAAACTTGAAAGAATGATTCCATGGGATGTAGACTGGGAAAATCCAAGCACTATAGAAAAAACAGTAATTGAACAACTCAGTTTTTATTGCGACAATTTTTTTGAAAAACTTCAGACAGAAAAAGCAGACAAAGATTCTCAATATTCCAAAGCAAAGGATTTCATAAGAGCTATAAACATGCCAAGAATACAGGCAAATCAAGAAAGAAAATAACCATGACAAAAACCCTACAAACAATAATTGCAACAGCCCTAATAACTGCAACACTATGTTCTCCAGTATATTCCCAAAGAAAAAGAGTTGGATTTAGAAATCTAGGTGAACATGCTATGAATGAAGTTGGAGATGCTTTAGGAAAATCACTTGCAGAAGGCATAGTCGGAGGAATAGCAAATCCAGGAGGAATTTTTGGACCACAAAATATGGATTCAAATCCTCCTAAAGATGATAAAGATAATAGTTATTATTACATGAATAGAGAAAGGCAACTACAATATAAAAGAAAAGAAGAAGCACATGCATTTAGATATATTATAAACCATATTAATAAACCTACTGAAGAAGGAAACCTATTAAAATCAATTATTGAAAATCCTCAACAATACCACAATTCTTTAAATCCAGAAGAATTAAGAGAATTCAATGAATTTTGGAGAAAAAATAAAAAATCATCAGTAGTTTTTCATAATTCATACATTCCTTGGAAATTAATTTCAGATCATCTAGATTTAGCTGAAATGCATATAATGTATCAATTAAACACAAGAGAAGAGGCAATGAAAAATGCAAGAAAAATAGCAGTAGATACTGGATGGAAAGAAGAGAATAAAGAGAAATATGAAAGAAATCGTAATAAATATTATCTTCTTGTTGGAGCATTAAAACCAAAAGGCATCAAAGAGTATCTTTCTGAAATAATGAGGAAATAAAATAAGTCAAGTTACAGAATAATTTCCATTAATAAAAGACCTAATATGAAAGAATTAAAAACTAGAAATTCCTTAAAGTAACATGGTCTTAAATCAACCCGATGAATATCAAAAAGGAAAAACCATTGTTTATTTTGTTAGGCATGGGGATAGAATACATATTCCAAATAAAAAAGACATAGGACTTGAAGAGGGCGGTCCAGGATTAAGCGACCTTGGAAAAAAACAAGCAAAAGAAGTTGCAAAGAAGTTTTCTAGAATAAAAACAGAAATTGATGAAATGTACTCAAGTGACATGAACAGAGCAATAGAAACTGCAGAAATCATTGGAAAAGAAATAAATAAAAAACCAAAAATCATCAAAGGCATCTCAGAATTTAATAAAATAGTTTGGAAGAATAAATTCTATCGCTATAAATTTTGGAAACATTACTTAAAACATAAAAATAGTATTAATGTATTCAATAAACTACTTAAGGAAAATCAAGGCAAGGTTATTTTAATTGTAGCCCATGGAAACATAATCAAAGGAATAATTGGAAAGAAAATGAAGTTCACTCATTCACAAATAGATAAATTTGATTACCACAATTGCCATATCTCGCTTGTAAGATTCAAAGGAACCAAACTAGATTATATTCATTATTTTAATAGTAAGGAACTGGTTTGATAAAAAAATAAAAAGTAAACACTAAATAAAAATGAAACAACTTGTGACAATAACTGACAAAGAAATTTTAGGTAAAAATATAAAATTTAGGGGCAAATATTCTAAACGAATTGCTGCAAGAGCAATTGTCTTTGACACTAATAATAAAATAGCCTTACTTCATGCTACTAAATACCAATTTCATAAATTGCCTGGTGGAGGAGTTGAAGGCAAAGAAAATATAAAAAAAGCATTAGAAAGAGAACTCATTGAAGAACTAGGATGCAGGGTTAAGATTATAAAAGAAATTGGAAAGATAATTGAAATCAAAAACAGATATGGACATAAACAAACATCTTATTGTTATGTTGCAAAAGTAATCTAGTATCTGGTTGTGTGTATGTTCCAGCACCT
>CAYHLB010000023.1:0-11162 GCA_964357325.1 Candidatus Woesearchaeota archaeon | reverse complement strand
TTTGCTCCTTACTACACTCTGAAGAGTGTAGTTTTCTTTTTTGCTCTGGATAATATCTTTCTAGATATTCATCATTATCTTCTTTAGCATGCTTTAACTTTTCTTTATGAATTTCTATCTGTTTCTCAATAGATTCAATTCCTTTCAAAAGTCTCTTTTCTCTTTTAACCATTCTTAACCTCTTTTTTTAATAACTTGATAAGCCTTTCAGCAACCTTTAATGGTATTTTAATCTCTGTTTTTTTACCTTCTTTTATCAATCTATAAACATCATAAACATTTAAATAATCTTCTCCAACAGATCTTTTTAAAAAGTTTAAAAAATGCAGATTAGAATATTTTTTTCTGTATAAAATACATTTAATAAGATAAATACTCCTTAATCTTAATAAAAGTGAGTAAATCAGTTCATTGGATTCCAAATATTTATTAGAAGAATTTTCTAAATCAATTAATTCTTCATTAATATTAATAATTCTTTCTGTATCCAGAATAAAGTCATTAAAAGATTCCCTGCTAATTTTAGTTTCTTTAAATTTATCCAATAAGCCGGAGTTAGTAACAGGCTTTGCTTCAAGTAACCTAGGTAAAATCATGATAGGATTATTCTTCAGTGTTTTTTCAAGAGTATGAATTGGAATTATGGAAATATTATATTTTCCAGAAGTTATTTCCTTCCTAGTATCATTTGAAATAGCAATTATATCAATATCTGAATCTCTTCTTTGTTCGCCCCTAGAATAACTGCCAGTAAGATAAATACCAATAATATCCTCTAAATAATTATCTAAAATAGCAAATATTTCTTTTTTAATATTAGAGCTTCGATCTATAAGTATTATTTTTACTTCTTTATTCAGCCATTCCTTAGGAACAAGTATTCCTCCACTATTGCCCCATCTTTGAACAGATCTCATTATTTCCATAATGTTTAAACATTGTTTAACTATTTAAATCTTTCCAATATATTTCAAACAGATCCTTAAAATATTTTTTCATAACACTACTAATCAGCAACAAATTTATCCTCAATAAACAAGAATATTTTACATCACCATTATGTTTATGAACCCTAAAAATCTTCAATTTTTATCCCCTTTAAAATGAAACAAGAAAATCAAATACAAGATAGATTTCAAAAAAAGATTATCGCAGATGTAAACGATGAAATTTCTATTCTAGTTCGAAGAATTGAGCTTAACTTTGGCCTATCCTTTGATGAAGCAAGAAAATCAGTTTTTCTTGCAATAAAGAATTTAAAGCCCTAATTTTCTTAAATTCCTCACACCAAAAACCTTAAAATACTTCCTTTTTCTTTTATATGTATGAAAATATCTGAAAAGCTAAAGAAAAACTATGATTACCTCCTGCCCCTTATAATCTGGATAATGATTTTTGGAAAAAATATCTTCTCCCAACTGATGTTTGTTGATTTTACACCAGACACCTACTTTGCAATTCTGAAAATAATTATCAGGGAAAACTACACAACAATACTAACTCCATTGGATATTTTAAGGGCAATCATCACACCCCTGCATCTTCTTCCATATTTATTTCAAATATCTATCCTAATCTCAATGTTCCTATCATACTTTTATATTAAAAAATTATTCAAGGAAAAAGAAATTCTATTCCCAATATTATTTGTATTTATTTATTTCTTTAACCCCTTTGTTTATTCAAGAATAATGATTGGACAAGTTGGTGTTTTAATTTCCTACTTATTTCTTCCCCTAAGTATTTTCTATATTTTCCAATTCTTTGATACAAACACCAAACTAAAACCTTTTCTAAAAATGGTTCTAGCAATAACCCTCACCTCATTATTTTCAATACATTTTTTTGCAATTAATTTCATAATATTTCTTGTATCTTCATTCTGGCTTTACTTTTATAGAAACAAATTTTCAATTAAAAATTTCTTAACTATCTTAATTTCATTCTTACTATTAATTATCCTACTAAATTCATTCTGGATTCAAGGAATGTTCTCAAATCCTATTCTCAAAACAATAGACTCTTCTCATGAAGCTTTTTTCGCACCAAAATTAAGCAATGAAATTCCAGCTGTTGCAAAAATAATGGGAATGTATGGATTTTGGAGAGAGTCCTCCTACAAATCACTGTATAATTCATTTGGCTCTGGAATCTATTTCCTACTCCTAGGAATTCTTCTAATTCTAATGCTCTCAGGATACTACATTTGCAATGACAAAAAATCAAAAGTCTTTTTTACCCTATTTTGGATAGGTTTAATTTTTGGAACAGGAATTTCCCACCCTTACACAAGACCATTTTTCAACTCCTTATTTAATTATCTTCCATTTTTCAATGGATTTAGAGACAGTCATAAGCTAGTATCTTTAGTAGCTATTTGCTATGCCTATTTCATAACAGTTTTTATTCTAGAAGTGAGAAATAAAATTAAACCCAGCATATTAAAAATTCTGCCAATAATCCTCGTAAGTATATTCATCATTCTATTCACCTTTCCACTCCTAGGTTCAAACAATCAAATAAAACCTATCTCCTATCCTTCATCCTATAATCAAATAAACACCTTCCTAGACTCAAAACAAGTCAGTGGCAAAATAATCTACTTACCATGGCAAACCTATCTTACCTATAATTGGACAATAGGCTCTTCTTCAGATGGCAGAATAGCAGTTCCAATAAACCAAATATTAAAATACCCTGTTTTAACAGGCCCAGATGCTTATGGAGCAGAAACAATTGAAAACCATAAAATAACACAATGTCTTTTAGAAAAATCAATCCAATGCCTTGAACAAAATTCAGTCCAATTCCTCCTTCTAGACAAATGTTCTTTATATCAAGAGGAAAATACATGGATAACAAAAAATAATTCATCCTTGGCCTATTCCAGCTCTTGTATAGATGTTTATCAACTTAATCCAGCCCCTCAAGAATCAAAATCAATACCCTTAAGATTTATTTTAGGTTCAATAATCTCAATCCTAACCCTATTAATAGTAATTTTCTTAATAATAAAAAAGAAATAAAGAGGTTATACATACTCTTCTACAACTTCTGCTAAACTTCTTCGCCCAATTATTGTACATTAACAATATCATTAAAAACTTAAGTTTTTAAACCCAGATTCTATGATTTTTATTAGACATTAAGATGCCAAATATAAATTATTCAGAATACTATAGAAAGAAAATGCAAGAGCAGTTTGTTCCCCCAGCTTCACACCCCATTCATACTTCTCAGACTCCTCAAAAATTAAAAGTACAATCCTTAAAACCTCACCAATCTCAGCACATCTCTCCAAAAGAAAACAAAATAAACAAAGCAATTCTTTTAGTCCTAGTACTTTTATTCATAGTTTCATTCATAGGATTAGTGATTTTCCTTCCAAAATCAAATATAAGTTTAATAGTGATTATAGGATTTGGAATAATCCTTTTATTTATAATCCTAACCTTGCTTCATAAACTCTATGAAAGATCTGTAGTAAAAACCCATCCAGCTCTTTTAATATTCATAGTCTATGCTTTGCTTACAATAAACATTATCCTAGGAATGAAGGTTTATTCACCAGAATGGGCATTTTTAGGATTTATAATAGCAACTGTAATCATCTATGACTCAAGAATGGATTCAAGATTCCTCATACTTCCAGCACTATTACTCCTAGCCTACATACCATTCCTATTAATAGGAAAATTCAACACTTTAGCAGAAAATATAGCAATCTATGTCTATTACTTCCTAGTTTGTGGAATTGTTCTTCAAGTAATAGAGCACATAAAACACATAACAAATACAGTTAGTTTTGATGAATTTGCCAAAGGAGCATTAAAAGAACTTGACTGGATTAAGGCAGTTGTAATCACAGGAATAATAAGTATTTCAATAATAATTGCAAACAGATTCTATGAATGGCAATTATTAAAATGGACTTCAGTATACCTCTTCGCAGTTTGCCTTATAGTTTATTTATTATCAACAATAGAAGAGTAATCCGACTATACATTAGAAATACCTTGATTCATAGGTTTAACATCTTTTTTCTTTCTAAACAAAACAAGAATTATTATCAAAATAATTGCAATCAAAACAACTGCAATAAGAAGTATGACAAATATCCAAACTGCATTATTTGGCTCATCAGATTCATCATCCACAATATCATCAACAGCACTATCAACATTTCCAGGACTTACTGGAGAAGTAGTTCTATTCACAATACTGCTAACAGGATTTCCTGGTTTAGTATTTGTATTAGTTCCAGAACTGTTCTGAACTCCACTTCTTGTATGTACTCTTCCTCCAGAACTAGGTTGATTTATTTGCGTACACTGTCCACAATCCTGAGCACAGCTTGAGCAATCCTCGCTATCTGAACAAATTCCATCAGCACATTTATTATCCGTAACTTCAAGAATTCCAGAATGTTTCAATCCAGAGATTAAAAACCTTCCATCACTCTCCCTAGCACAAACATAATCTCCCTTATTTCCAGGACAGTCAATATAAACACATTTTTTCTTTATCTCTGATAAATCAGATATTTCCTCATCTTTTACACATATTCCTTTAGATGCAGAAGAAAGATTAAAATATAACTTTTTACTATCACTTGCTACCCCTCTTTGAACAATTAAAAAATATTTTCCATTTTCCCTACCCTCTTTTATCAAAACATCTGTAAGATTTAATCCTTGATTATTTATTTTTTCAAATTTAACAACAAGACTATTTTCTTTTGATAAGGTTATATTCTCTGGATTAATCTCAGAATTAAAACCAATAACTCTTTTTAAATAATCACTAAAACTGCAGCTTGAACTTGTTATAAAATTTCCACCACTACAATTTACAGGTAATTTTGAAATAACCGCCCTTGTTTGGACATTAGAAAAACTGCATTCACTATAATCTGAATAAGTAAAATTAGTGCAAGTTACAGCTTGACTACTGCAATTTATTGTTTCAGTTGTCTTTTGAACACCTTCCGCACAATTTCCAACCTTAGTCCAGGTTTTTGTCTGCATATTGCTTGAAGGACATGTTAATGGACTTAAACTAGAACTCCAATCACCATCCATACACGTAGGAGTATAGCTGCATTGTTGACTTAAAACCGGATTTCCTCCAGAACAACCATTTGGATTGCTTGAAATCAATGTTCTTATTTGAACTCCACTTGAAGAACAAGCTTCCCAACTAGAATAACTAAAGCTAGTACAACTAGATTGATAATTACAAGTTGTATTTTCATTTGAATGAGAAATTCCTAGAGCACAATTTCCAATAAGTGCCCATGTTTTCAATTGTTTACCACTTGAAGGACATGTTAAGGGAGAAATAGAAGAACTCCAATCTCCTTCTGTGCACAAAGGAAGATTATTAACACAAGAACCAGAAACACATTGATTGCTTCCGCAATTAGTCACAACACTAAGCTCAAGGCAACCATCGTTATTAAAATCACCACATGTCTTAAATCCATTTCCAAAGCAGGTTTTCCCCCCATTATTATTACAAGAATTACTGCAAGATACAACTCCAATATCTATAATTCTCAAAGAACTCTCATTTACAGCATCTCCTGCATAACATTTTATTTTCCAAGAACTCTGCCCAGTTGAAAGAGTAAAAGAAATATAATTAATCTTAGAATCATTAACATCATTAACAGTTTTCACAACATTATTATTTACAATAAGCTCGCATTTGTCAATATCTAAATTAGAACTAGCATTAAAAGTAAAATTAACAATTCCAGAACTACCGTCAAAATTATTATTTGGAGAAATTATATTCAATGATAAACTAGAACCAGGAAGCATTGGAGAACCTGGTCCAGCTGGAAGTGCAAAAGATATCCCAATTAAAGCAAGTATCATCAATAGCAAAATTATTTCTTTTTTCATTTTAATAATATCTAAATTCAAGTTATTAAGTTAATTATCCTCTCATTTAAAAGTCAAATTTAAGTTTAATATTGGAGTTGGAGGATATCTCTCCAGATATTTTTTTAATACAATTTCAGCATAATTTTCTTTAAAATCAACATAACCATCTTTTTTAGAAAAATTTTCAAAATAATCATCTCTTCCTTTAAACATTTGAATAATATCTAAGGAGTATAATTTCATTTCATTAAAATTACTCCATTGGCAACGCAGATTAACATTATAACTACCTCTTGTTTGAGAAGGTACGGTTGTACATGAAATAAAATCAATTTTATCATCAAAAAAAGAATTCACTTTTGGAGAATTCCAGATGAAATAATCCAAATCATTATATTGATATACGGAAAATATGTAGAATCTATTGCTATCAAGTTTTTTAGCTCTATCAAAAAAGGTGTTATTCTTAATTTCTTCTAAAGAAATTTCTTCACCCGGATAAAAATATTTTTCATTATAAGGATTAACTGAATATAATGAAAAAAAAGCTTCAAAACGACCATTTGTCACTGAGAAAGGCAGTGTCGAAGTACGAGATATAAAAGGTGCTTCTTTTGGAAATGGATGAGAATTATTTATTTCAAGATAATTATAAAATTTTTCCAAACAGTATTCACTACCATTAACAGACTCTAAATATGTTGAACATATTTGCCCCTCATCATTAATTATGGGCCCCATTAAAGTTGAGTTTAATTCAGGGATTTTTTTAAGATACTTTTTATTCTTTATTAAAAAATCTCCATAACTCCCTAAATATTCAAACTCATAAGGAAACCAAGGATGTGTAGAATTTGATTCAACCTCTACTTTATATTTATGAAAAGGCGTAAAATTAATAGTATAAAGAAAACATACAGGATTATCATCTAAACTTCCTTTAAAAAGATATTTAGAATCTGATAAATCATATACAGACATTAATCCCCTAATTGAAGTAGGATTTCCATAAAATAAAGAATTATTAAAAGAGGTGTCTATTATACCCTTCCCACCAGCCTTATAATAATAATCTTTTCTACAAGTTTCAGAGCTTTTATCATAAAATTGCTTGGATAATGAAAAAGGAAAATTTTGTTGTGTTATACCTATAGGTTTTAGTCTTTTTAAATCATTTTCAAAATAATATAAATTATTAAAATCAATAATAGGATTTCTATTAATTTCAGTTAGTATATCATAAACAACCGCATCATAAATTTTTGGATTATCTCGATAATCTTTTATAAACTGTCCATTTTCTTTATTCAAGATTATCCTATATAACATATTATAAGTTTCATCAAAATACAAAATATCATATCCACCATTAGTTCTTTCACATAGCATATCAAATCTTCCTAGTTTGCAATTAAATTGAGTTCTTTTTTCCTGAATATTATCAGTATTATTTAATGGATAAATAATGAAAACTAATTCTTTAAATAGAGGGTCATATCCCTTATCTTGCAAAATATAATCTGCATAACTGCTAGAAGTAGCAATAAATGAACCTTCTTTTAAGGTCAAAAGGTTTTTTAATTCTATCTCTCGAAGACTAGTGTCTGTAACTTCGATAATATTTTTTTCATAATTTAATTTCGTATTTTTTGGTCCATATTGTAAATATATATAAGGATTATACTTCTTGTAAGATTCACTAGAGTCTGAACCATACACAGTTAAAAACGGTTCATGGCTTTTAAATAAAAAAGGATGATTTTCTAAACCCATAAATCTCGTTCTAAGCAATGGATTATTTGCTATCAATTGAAAAGCATCAATATACATAAATTTACCATGATTAGAAACAATAAAATTATCTTGGCTTGTCCCATAGATATTAAAATAAAATTGATAATAATGTCCACTCTCAAATTCTATTGAAGAAACATAATCATTAAAAGAGGGATCATGTAAAACTCCTAAGCAAGCATAATATTCATTATCTTGAATAAAATCTGACCGGCTATATTTTGAACAATAATAAGTTTTATTAAATACAATTTCATTTTTTGTTAAATCCTTTACATATACATAATAATCATTTTCAAGTAGAATTTTCTGAAGATATTCTTTAGGCATATAGCTGGGAGGTGTAAAAGAAAATCCGTTTAAAAGTTGAGTAGACCATGGTTTAATATTCTGAGAAACTATATCGAACCCTACTGGGATAGATCTCAATTGTCCATTCCATGTAACATTTATTTTCTTATTTTTTAAAGTTAATTCAACTTCTTTTTTAAATGAAATAGAATAATTTGAAGATAATATTCCAAAAAATTTTTTAACATCAGTGTCTACTTTACTCCCATTTTTTATTATATCAACAAATACAATCTCTCCTGGAAAAGTCATTCCATTATTATAATCAATTACCTTATTCTTAAATAAATCATCTATTTTAAAATAGGTTTGAGAATCAGAGGAATTTATCAAAGGGGTTTGATAAGTTACAGAGGGATTATCCGGATCTTTAAAAATAACCTTATACCTAACATTTATAACATCCCTATCAAAAAAATTTGGCTCAAACCCCCCAAGTATAACAACATAATTTCCATCTAACTTTAACACTCTTCTTGTTTGAAATTCTAAGGGTAATTTAGGTCTACTCTTCTCTCCAGAAACAAGATTATAAGTGCAATTTCCAAAGGGCGAAGGTTCAATTATATCAATAGTTTCATTTGTTCCTGAAAACAATACAACCTGAGGAACATAGCAATCTGAAGGTTTAAAATCAGGTATTAATTCTTTTTGACGATAACTATATTTATACATCGACTCCATTATAGAAGTTGCATATTTTTTTCTAGTTTTATTATTTACTATAACAATGTAATAACTAACAATCTCCCTATCTCCAGTAAGCATATTACTATAAACATCTATAGAAACAATAGGTTTTGCAAGAAAATCATAAGAAATTTTGAGAAAGGTTTTGACTTCCATTGTAGGATTAATTGATTTTCCCTTCCAATAACCTCCCCAAACAGTTCTCATTTTATTTGTTCCAGAAACTGTATAAAGATTGCTTCCTTCATTATATTGAAGTCTTGTATATTCTTCTTTTATTGTATAATTTATTTTCCTATTCCATGATTCATTTAAAGAATCTGTCCTAAATCTTCTTTCAACAGGCCCGCCTATTGTAAAATTAAATTTTAAAAGATTATCTGAGGTGTCAACTTCTTCTTCTTTTGGTTTCACAAATAAATTAAACTTAAAGTTCCCTTTTTCTTTTAGGTACAAAGTTGCTGAACCTTTTCTAGACTTATTAACCGGTACATCATTTGGAAGCTCTGCGCTTACAACCTCTGCAATTGAAGATTCACCAATATCTAGTTCAAAGGTTAGATTAGTTAAATTCCTATTTCCCCAATTTATTACATAAAAATCAATTTTTCTTGTTTCTCCTAGATTATTTTCAAAGTTAATTTGCGGTGCTAATAACCCCGCATCATTCATTAATGGCTGAAAATCAATTACTGAAACATTAAACTGCTTTAATATTGAAACAATATCTGATATGCTTAAGTCTTTTATCTCCTTATAACCCATTAGAGGAGTTTCTCCAACATTTTGATTATAAGAAACATTTCTTGTTCCAATTACAAAAATCACCCATTTTCCCTTATTGCAATCCCATCCTTGATCTAACCACTTAGAACATGAATAAGCAAGAAATATTGAATAATCTTTATTAGTATAATTCGTTAAAGTCAAACCAACTTCCCCTTTTTCACGAAGCCAACCAGTATTTCCCACCCTTATTCCACTAAATGAAAATTCTTCCCATTTTCCTCTTAAATCATTCAAATAATAACCCTTTGAATATATAATTCCATTGACATTAGTCTCAATGGATAATTGAAAATTATGTAATCTTCCTGAACTGGTATGTTCTTCTTTCCATATAAAATTTCCCCCCTTACTGCCATCATAACTCCAGTCAGGAACACCAATTATTGCATTTCCAGTAATAGAAGAGAAAATACTGAACTTGCCTTCAGATAATTTAGGATTAACAACCTCTTTAACTTCTCCAGGACCCTCAGGCAAATTAGGAAGTTCCAAATTATAATAATTTAACTCTTTTATAACATTTCCTGAAATTTTTAAAGGAATATCTGAAAAAGATTGTATAACTTCTGCAGTAATTTTTTTAGTAGTTGCCTTTGTGTTTACAACTATATTTTTAACTTTAGTTTTTGCATTTGTTTTTTTCTTTAAAGCAGCAGCCTTCGCTTTTGCAACTTCCTTTTTCTTTGTTTCACGTATTTTTTTTAATTCTGCCTCAGCGTTTTTTCCAAACTCGCTTGCTTTTATTACTTTTGAATTTTTAGGGACTTTAGTTTTTATTTCAACTTTTTTTGTAGGATTTTTAATATTTTCAGAAGATTTTTCCTGTTGTGATTTAACAGATTGGTCTATCAAATTATTCTCATTAGATACTTCAGACATAATCTGATTCTGTTTAATCATCTCTTGATAAAGAGGATCTTCTTGCATTTGTTTATAATCATTATTAAATCCATTATCAATTGCAGAACTTACAACTTTATCAGTTACAACTACTTCTTTCACTATTTCAGCAAAAGCTAAAGGGATAACAACATTTAAAATAAGAATTCCAAGGATAAGACAAATAACGCACCCTCTTTTCATAATTAAAGGACTTATTCTTTATTTATAAATCTTAGTATAATCTCTTCCTACAATCCAAAACAACCCTTATACTTCATCAAAGATTTGTATTTCCACATAAAACTAAGTTCATTCATCTTAGTATCATAACCTAAATCTCCATTCTGCTTTGCGCTTCTCATTGCAGAACATAAATCTCCAATTTGAGAAACATACTTAGAATGCAAGTAAATAATAGCATCTCCTTCTCCATCACTCTTTTCAACCTTACCTCTTTTAAGAATATAGCTATTCTCAATTTGCCGAACACCTGTATTAAAATTATAAAGTTTAAGCACAAAAACACCTTTTTCAGGAATATCCTTAATTAATTGCTGTGCTTGTAAAAATCCAGCAAGATTATCTTGAGTAATAACAATCATCTGAGAATTAGCATTACCACCAGACTTAACTTCTGCACTAACACTAACAACATTTCCTCCAATGTTCTTTTTTTGAAAAATATTTAATCCAATAACTGCTCCAACAACCAGTGCAATAACAATAATAAATATCAAATATTTATATGCTCTTTTCATAATATAT
>CAYHLB010000022.1:0-11203 GCA_964357325.1 Candidatus Woesearchaeota archaeon | reverse complement strand
GGCAATGCACAACTATTTCTTGTTCAAGCAATTCTGATTGTAATGATAATAATGCTTTAACAATTGATACATGCAATAATCCTGGAACTAGCCAAAGCAGTTGCAGTAATATTCCTATTGCATGCAATAATGCTAATGATTGCGGAACAAATGGATTTACTGGAAATGTTTTTTGTCAATCTGGAAGTAATAATGTTTTCCAAAATTTCTTAACATATACTTGTGCTAACCCTGGAACAGTGCAAAGTAGTTGTTCTGTTGTAAGTGCTCCTCAATTAAAACAAACTTGTTCACAAAATCAAATTTGCTCAAATGGAAATTGTGTT
Organism: Candidatus Woesearchaeota archaeon; assembly: GCA_964357325.1. Taxonomy (GTDB): domain Archaea; phylum Nanobdellota; class Nanobdellia; order Pacearchaeales; family GW2011-AR1; genus ARS1285. The sequence goes on along the minus strand of CAYHLB010000022.1, from coordinate 10,877 downwards.
GCTAATGCTTGTGTAGATAATGATTATGATACTTATGATACATGCAGTCCTGGAACTCCGGGTGATGATGGAAAACCTGTTGATTGCAATGATGCAAATGCTAATGTGCATCCTAATGCTTTAGAAATATGCAATGGTATTGATGATGATTGTGATGGATTGATTGATGAAAATAATGGAAATTGTGCTGTAGGGCAAACTTGTTCTAATGGACAGTGTAGAACTAATTGTGTAGATAATGATTATGATACATATGATACTTGTAATCCTGGAACACCTGGTGATGATGGAAAATCAGTTGATTGTAATGATGCAAATGCTAATGTGCATCCTAATGCTGTTGAAATATGCAATGGAATTGATGATGATTGCGATGGTTTGATTGATGAAAATAATGGTAATTGTGCTCAAGGGCAAACTTGTTCAAATGGGCAATGTAGGAATAGAGTATGTAATTCTAATGCTGATTGCAGTTTTACAGAGTTTTGTGAACTTCAAAATGGGGCTTGTTCTGGTTCTGGAATTTGTTTACCAAGACCTGAAAATTGTATTACTATTTTTGATCCAGTTTGTGGATGCAATGGAATTACTTATTCAAATGATTGTTTTAGAACTATAGTAGGTGTTTCAAAATCTCATGATGGAGCTTGTGCAGCACAATGTGTAGACAATGATTATGATACTTATGATACATGTAGTCCTGGAACTCCTGGAGATGATGGAAAGCCTATTGATTGCAATGATAATAATGTGAATGTTCATCCTAATGCTTTAGAAATATGCAATGGAATTGATGATGATTGTGATGGTGTGATTGATGAAAATAATGGAAATTGTGCTCAAGGGCAGACTTGTTCAAGTGGAAGTTGTGTAAAGCAATGTGTTGATTTAGATTTAGATGGTTATGATACATGTTCTCCTGGAGAAAGTCCTCTTGATGATGGAAGAACAAAAGATTGTAATGATAATAATGCTAATATAAATCCTGGTGAAATTGAGATATGCAATGGAATTGATGATGATTGTGATGGCTTGATTGATGAAAATAATGGAAATTGTGCTCAAGGGCAAATTTGCTCAAATGGACAATGTAGGAATATAGTATGTAATAATGCTAATGATTGTGGCACAAATAGATTATTAGGGCAATTATTCTGCATGAACAATAATTCATTTGATAAATATGTAACATTCACTTGCAATAATCCTGGAACTGCATCAAGTTCATGTTCAAATTCTACAACAAATCAATTGATACAAACATGCCCTCAAGGATGTTCAAATGGAAAATGTAATATCATTTGTCAAAATAATAGTGATTGTATTGATGCAAATGAATTAACATTTGACTTTTGTGAAAATCCTGGAACTATTAATTCAATTTGTACACATACTCCTATTGTTTGTTCGCAAGATATTAATTGTGGAACTAATGGATTTATTGGAAATACATTTTGTCAAAATACAAGCATAGATGTTTTCCAAAAGTTTTTGACTTATACTTGTAATAATCCTGGAACATTGCTAAGTTTTTGCAGTAATTCAACTGAAGATAGTTTAAAAGAAGATTGTTGTTCTTCTGAAACTAATGCTAGTGATATTATTTCAAAAAGAGTAAGTTTTAGTGCAAGAGATGCTAAATTAGGAAATACAGGATATTGCAAAACAGATGCTGTTTTAATTTATGGAGATTTAACTGGAGTTGAAACAATAAAAATCAGTGATATGAGCGGAAGCATTTGCACAAGGTCTGGATGGGGAACATGCACTAATGATGCGAATGTTGGTTGTTTTCCAGGATTCCAGCATAGTTGTGCTAGTGGTTCACAAGGATATATTGGAGTTTATAATGATAATAATCAGTTGATAAAAGAATATCCAATATTGCAGGTTATGAATGGGGTAAAGGTTCCTGTTAATGGAAAAAAAGCATATGCTTATTTCAAAGATAGTTTCTTTGATGACAACAATAGAGCTTATAAATGTTATTTTACATTTACAAAAACAATAAAATCATCTAATGGCTGCTCTCAATCTTGTGAAGATGGAGCATGTGTTGACAATTGTAAAGATGATGATTTAGATGACTATGATACATGCAGTCCTGGAACTCCTGGTGATGATGGAAATCCTATTGATTGCAATGATAGTAATTCACAAGTTCATCCAAATGCAGCTGAAATATGCAATGGAATTGATGATGATTGTGATGGCTTGATTGATGAAAATAGTAATGCTTCTAAAAGAGTAAGTTTTAGCTCAAGAGATGCTAAATTAGGAAATACAGGATATTGCAAAACAGATGCTGTTTTAATTTATGGAGATTTAACTGGAGTTGAAACAATAAAAATCAGTGATATGAGCGGAAGCATTTGCACAAGGTCTGGATGGGGAACATGCACTAATGATGCGAATGTTGGTTGTTTTCCAGGATTCCAGCATAGTTGTGCTAGTGGTTCACAAGGATATATTGGAGTTTATAATGATAATAATCAGTTGATAAAAGAATATCCAATATTGCAGGTTATGAATGGGGTAAAGGTTCCTGTTAATGGAAAAAAAGCATATGCTTATTTCAAAGATAGTTTCTTTGATGATAATAATGGAGCTTATAAATGTCGTTTTACATTTACAAAAACTCTTAATAGTTGTTCAAATATTGTTTGTTCTTCTGATGAGGATTGTGGTATAACTAAAAAAGATATTAAATTAGGAAGAAATGAGTTTTCACCTGGTGAAAGATTCGCAATAATAGCTAGGAATGAGGGACTTAATATAGACATATATAGTCATTTTGGAAATACTCGAGCAACTGCTGAATATGTTTGTGAATTGACTGAAAAATATCAGACAGCTCTTGGATTAGATAGACCTTATACTACTCTAGCAAGCAAGCAGCCATATCGTTATGTTAGTTGCTGGAATGATTATAATTATTTATGGAAAAATGATAGATGGGTTCGTGAAGGAGGCTGTAATCTTGGATATAGCTTAAATACAATTGTTTGCAGATCTACTACTCAAAATACATGCATAAATCCTGGAACAGTTGATTCAAGATGTATTGCTGCTTAATCTAATTACTAGGTTAAATGTCTAACTGATGTGTAATAAAAAAACTTAGACTTAGGGATATCTATAATGGTTTCTAAGATAATTGAAAATTATGTTTGAAATTTGATAATGTTTAAAAAAGGTATTACTATGAAGTAATACATGAAAAATGGTAGTTGTAACCTGTTTTTGAATAAAAGATTAATTTTTATATTAATTTCCATTACATTAATGATTTTATTTATTGGACAAGTTTTGGCTGTTACAGCGAGCATTGGAAATGCTCGAATGATTTTAAGAGCAAATGTTGGAGAGACAATTCAAAAATCAATTCTTGTTAAGAATATAAATAATGAGACAATTAACATTGAAATAGATGCTTCTGGAGACCTTGAAAAAGATATAAAGATATTAGATAATAATTTTACATTAGCTCCTGGAGAAGAAAAAAATGCAAGATTCACTATTAAAATTACAAAAAATGGAGCATTTGAGAATAGAATAAATGTTAAGTTCTTTTCTCCAACTGAACAAAAAGGAGTTGCATTGAGTTCTAATGTTGTTGTCATGGTTAATGATGGAAGTGATAATCCTGCGGATATAAATGATACTAACTTTGATGTTCCTGATAATCCTGATGTTCCTTCAAATACTACTAAGGCAAATCCTTTGATGCTGTTGCTATCTGCAACAGGAATTGTTTTGCTTATTTTCTTTATTCTTTTAATTATTTATGCTGTTAAAAATAATAAGAGGGAAAATGATATTGTTATTAATAATGAAAATATGATTGAAAAACATGTTAATGAAAAAATAGATGAAGAAAAAATTGAAAAGAGAACTAAATTCAAAAAGAGAACTAAAAGAAATGAATAATAAGTTCTTGGTTTTTGGAGTTTTAGTTATTTTACTTTTTGTTAATGGAGTTTTTGCAAAGGATGTTGCCTATGTTGTTAAAACTGCTCAAAATCCTCAAATAATTAGTATTTTAAATGAAATGAACTATAGCTATAATGTTTTTACAGATAGTCAAGTTGTTAATGCTAATTTTTCAAATTATTCTGTTCTTTTGATTCAAGATAGTATAACTAATAAGGCCTATCTTCCTTTAGCTTCAAAAAATCTTATTTTTATAAATAGGGATTATGCTCCTTTAGTTTGGACACAGGGAACTGTTATTACAGGAAGCTCTAATATATTTTCTGCAAAATTAGATCAATTAGGAACTCCTTTTACTCTTGGAATGACTTCAATAAATTTTGATGCATATACAACTCCTAAACCTGATTATTATCTAAGGGTTTATCCAGCTGGAATAACAAGTGTTGCAAGATCAACAGGTGCTACTGGAAGCTATCCTATAATTGCTTATTCTAATATAAACAATAGTAGAAAGGTATTTTTTGGATTTTATTCAATTGACTATTGGAGTGATGATAGTAAAAAATTATTTAAGAATTCTTTGAATTGGACAAGATTAGGTGTTGATGGAGATGGAGATGGATATTATTCAGATGTTGATTGCAATGATAATGATATTACCAAATGGAGAAATCTTCCGGGCTATAGGGATGTTGATGGCGATGTGCTTGGAGCTGGAAGTGTTCAGAGTATTTGTTCTGGAAATAATTTGCCTGTTGGATATTCAAATGTTTCTGGAGATTGCAATGACAATGATATTGGGAAATGGAGAAATCTTCCTGGTTACTTAGATTCTGATGGGGATGGAATTGGCGGAGGAAGTGTATTGCAAGTTTGTTCTGGAAATAATTTAACTAATGGATATTCTCAATCAGGGGGAGATTGTAATAATAATGATGCTAATGTTTGGGTATATATTAATGGATATGTAGATAATGATTTAGATGGAAGAGGAAGTGGTGATATAATAAATGTTTGTTCTAATGGAACAAGTCTTCCTGCAGGTTATTCTAATTCTGGAACTGATTGCAATGATAGTGATGCAAGTGTATGGAGATTAGTAAATGGTTATTTAGATAGTGATGATGATGAATTTGGAATTGGAAATGTTTTGGAAGTTTGCTCTGGGTTTAACTTAGCTCCTGGTTTTTCAAGTAATAGTAATGATTGTAATGATTCAGACTCTGGCATAAATCCTAGTGCAATTGAAATATCCTATGATGGAATAGATCAAACATGTAAAGGATATGATTTAGGAGATGTTGATAGAGATGGTTATTGTAATGTAGGATATATTATACAAAATGCTTCTTTACAATGTGCAAAGGAAAATAGTTTGATTGGAACTGATTGCAATGATAATGATTCTAGTTATAATCTTGCTTCGAATGGGCTATTAAAGAATTGCAAAAACGAAGCTCCTGTAATAAATCTAATGAACCTAATTAGAGTTAAGGAAACTGAATTAGTTAATTTAATAATAAATGCAACAGATCCAGACGGAGATAATTTGACTTATTTTGTAAATGATTCTAGGTTTTATCAAGATGAGAATAATTCAAATATATTCTCTTGGCAAACAGATTATTTAGATGTTGGAAAGTATGTTGTTGAAATTATTGTTAGTGATGGAGAATTTAATGTTACTAAGAATGTTGATATTGAGGTTATAAGGTCAAATAGAGCACCTGTTTGCAATGAAATTCCTATGGTTCAAGTTAATGAAGATGTAAATGTTTTAATTAATTTAAAGGAATATTGCTATGATGATGATGGAGATAATCTAACCTATAGCATAGTAGGTAATGCTAATCTAATAACTAGCATGAATAATGGGCTTGCATCTTTATCAGGTGTTCGTGATTATTCTGGAGAACAAATTGTTTTGTTCAAGGTTAACGATGGCATTGATTCTATTGATGTTAATGTAACATTTGAAATTCTTCCTGTGAATGATGCTCCTATTTTTAATGGAACTATTGCAGGTGTTGAATTCAATGAAGGAAGCAATTCAACAAATGTTTTTGATTTAGATAACTATTTTAAAGATATTGACAGCAATCTAAGTTTTAATTTTACTGGAAATAATAACTTAGATATACGGCTACATAATGGTTATGTAAGTTTTTATCCTATTAATAATTTTGTTGGAACTGAAACTATTATCTTCTCAGCTGGTGATGAAGAATTTACAATTTATTCAAATCCTGTTAAGATTGATGTTAGGGATATTAATGTTGCTCCTGTATTTTCAGAATTGAATTGTGTTTTGAATATTAATGAAGATACTGGTTATGAATGCCAATTAAATGCTAGTGATGTTGAAAATGATTCATTTTCATTCAGAGTGGAGAATAAAACAAAAATGAATTGTAGTATTGAAGGAAATACTCTTAAATATATTTCTGAAAAAGATTATGTTGGAAATGGTTTATGCACTATAAGAGTCACTGATATAAGAAATGCTTCAATAGACAGGGTTTTTGAGTTTAATATTGGAAATGCAAATGATGGACCTATGATTAAGGATTATTATCCAAAAACTCCTTCATTAAGAGTACTTACAAATACTGAAAAGAAATTCACTATTTTTGCTTCTGATATTGATAGTAATTTTAGCATTGTATGGAAATTAGGAGATGATGTTGTTGGAAATCTAAGCAATTATAATTTCATTAGAACAGCTGGAAATTATACTTTAACTGCTGTTGTTTCAGATGGGGAATATTCAATAAATCAAAGTTGGAATATTATGGTTGGAAATGTCCAGGATTTTACATGCAGTGAAATGAGTGGTAAAGTATGCAATGAGAATCAGACTTGCAATGGCCAGATATTAAATGTTTCAGACACAACCTCCTGCTGCAATATTGCATGCAGTGTAAAGCCCCCTGAATTCAAGAATGTGAAAAATATAACTATTGAAAATAAAACTAGTTTAATAAGAATACTTGCAATAACTCCTGAGAGCTCTGAAAAAAGGTATCTCGGAGATGAAATAAATTCAAGTGTTAAAATTGAGAATTCAATGGGCAAGGCAATGGATTTTGATGTACAAATATATATCTATGATGGAACTAGAGAGAAAGTTGTAAGCAGGATTACTGAGGATGTTAAAATTGATGGAGATTCATCCAAGATTATTAATTTTTCATATACTTTGGAAGAAAATCTTAAAGAAGAAAATTCATATTATATTTTCATAAGAGCAATTGGAAAAGATAATGATAATAAAAAATTTTACAATGATATTTATGAAAAATTAAACATAGACAGAAAAGACTCTGATTTGGTCATAACAGATGTTTTAATCGAGCCTTTATCAGGAATTGTTTGTGGAGATGAAATTTCAGCTAAGGTTGTTGTGGAAAATCTTGGAAAGAATTATCAATATATAACTCTTAAGGTTGAAAATCCTGAATTAGATTTGAATTTAGTGAGTGAATCTTTCAGAGTTGGCGGTTATAAAGAAGAATCTGAACAAAGTATGAATATACCTATTTCTTCTAATGCAAAAGAAGGATTGTATACATTGAAGTTCAGTCTTGGAAATTATAATAATAATCAGGTTTTTGAAAAAGAAATTACTTTGGAACAATGTGCAAACCAGATAAATACTTTAAAATCAATTGAAACTATTAAAATAAATCCATCATCTACTGAGGCAATTGCTTCTACTGAAGATAGCAATCTAATTACAGTTATTGTAGGAATATTGTCTATTGCTGTTATGATAGCAATACTCGTTGTGCTTACCTTGTATCTTAAAAATATTGATTTGAATGGTGGAAAGTATAATGAATTTGGGATATTAGATGTTACTCCGGTTGATGTTAGTTCTGTTAAAGAAAAGAGAAAAGCGAAGAAATAATCTTAGTTATTTTGGAAGCTTCGCTACAGAAATTAAAAATTTCTGTCTCATTCAAAAACTATTATAGTTTTGAAGATAACCAAAATCTTTTTTATATTGTTAGTGCATAATACTCTAAGCGACTCTCATAACAGTTAGGCATATATTCTATCTTATGCAACTTTTGAATTATTACCTATATTTATTAATTAAGTTCTATATTCATGCTCATTAGTATGGCTTTTATTTTGCCTATGAATACTAATTTGGATTCATTGAACTTTTGCTTTATTCTTTCTTCCTTAGATATATCTTCATTTAGAGATTCTATTTCTTTTCTAAGGGAGGTTATTTTTTCTTCTTTAGAAGAGATTTCCTTGGCTAATTTATCTGGAAATGTGGATTCTTTTGAGTTTATTAGGGTTGTGTGATTTGAAATTTCTTGTATTATTTTTTCCATTTCTTGCGTGCATAGTGAGGATTCTTTTAAAATACCTATTAGTCTGTTTTCTTGATAGTTTTCCTTAAAATTTTCCTTAAGTTCATGAATTAATTTCATTTTTTTATTGTCTGAATGATTTAGGCTAGATAATTTTTTAAAATCAATCAAGGATTTTAATTCATTTATTTTATTTTCATATTCTATTTTTAATTGATAGATGTTTGCTTTTTCTTCTAGTTCTTTTTTATATTCATTGGATTTTTTTAAATCCATGATTATTTCTAAATAATCTTTTATCTCATTTTCTTTTAGCTTTATATTTTCCTTTAGAATTATTATTTTTTTATCGCATTCATCAATCATGGTATTTGTGGAATTTATTGTGTTTAGTTCTTCATTTATTGATTGAATGTTCTTATTATTTTTTATAATTGTTTGATTATCCTGGATTATTTTATTTAGATTTTTTGAAAAATCAGATATTTTTTCTTTTGTTATGCCTAGCTCATCACCTATGAGTATGGTTGCTTTTTCATAGTGCATTAAGGATCTTTTTTTAAAGTCATTTAAAATACTGTCTATTTCAACAATTGCTTGTTCATAGCTGAAATAGCTTAATTTTTCAAGTGATTTTATCAAGAAAATTAGATTGTTTAAGTATTTCTTCAGATTTTCCTCTACTACTAGTTTTATTTTATCTTGTTCTTTTTTATTTTCCAGGCTTATATTTTTTAGCTTTTCAATGCTTTCCTCTAATCCTTGTTTCAATGAATTGATATTCTCTTTTATGAGATTGATTATCAACTGATTATTTGTATCTATTTCCTGGTTTTTTTCATAAATCCAATGGCTTATTTCTTCATAGGTAATTTTTTTTCTTTCTTCTTGCTTTTTTTTTAAAAAATCAAATATTCCCATAAAAAGTAGAGAAATTCCCTGTTAATAAAACTTGGGAATTTGATAATTGCTATAAGTTTTATTAGGTTTTGTTAATGATATTATTTATGATAATATCATTGTTTTTTGATTATTGAAATCTTCAAGAGTTGCATTGCATACTTCACAGTAGCCTAGATCTGAAACATCTTTTAAGCGAGATTTTGATTCTATTTTTCTTCTATAGTTCATAACAATTAACATTTCATTTGTTTCTCTGTTTCCGAATGGTTCTTGTTTTAAATCTATTTTACAGTGCGGACATATTCCTATCATATTATATTTTCTCCTTTCAGTTGGGTTTAGTTTGATTTTATTGATAATGTTATTAGACAAATAAGTATGCTTATTAATTTAATACAATGTATCTATTGAAATTTCTTGTTGTTTACATTATTTGTTTTTTTCTCTTCTTTTTATTTTATATTATTGGGGAAGCTCTCTTGGTCAACGCCCTGGTGCGGGTTGGTTGCAGAGAGCTTCCATATTGCCTTTAGAAAACCTTCCTGTTTTCTATCATTATTTATCAAAAAATTTGTTTTTCTTTTGATTTTTTGGGATAGGAAAAAGTCCTAATCATTCTTTTTCCTATATTAAATAACTCCTAAATTTTCAGCTTCCTTTGAATATCCAGTGTGATCTAAATCAAAATTGAAAAATTCAAGAAATTCTTTTAGGATTATGTTGTTTACATTCATTTTTTTAAGTTCTCTTAATACAAATTCTGTAAAGCAATAAGGACAGACAATTCCTCTTGTATCATTGCACTTTAAGCATAGTGTTGCTTCAAAGACTATGTGGTCATCTGCTTGATTTAAATAACTGTGAAGTTTTGGAAGAAGCTTTGCTCTTACATCAGGATAAAGGGTTGACCAGGCATCTATTTCTTTTGTTAAACATGCAGGACAAATTGGGTTTGTGACTGCGATGCTACAAACATTACATAAAAATTGTTGTTCGAAGGCAGTATAATCATTTTGTTTTAGCATTGTAGAAAAAATCTTGGTTCAAGCGTAATAAAAAAATATTAGCTTAATCCAGAGAAATATTGAATTTAGTAAAACAAACTGGATAACACACTGTAAGACTCGACGTTCTCACTGTCATATGCCAATTCATTTTCATATTTATTATAGGTAATTGAAGTTTAAATACATTGCGGTTTTGGAGTTGATAGATGAAAAATAGACTATCTTCTATATTCAGCTTTGTAAGTTAAGCAAAAATATAAAAAACTAAATTTGAAAATTTATCTGAGTGAAAGAGAATTACATTCTTTCAAGAATAGCTATTCTTCTTTCTAAAGGAGGATGTGTTGACATTAAATTATCTAGATTTCTTTTAAATGGGTCTCCAAAAAATAATGGAGCAACTGCTTTTGTTATTCTATGGGTTATTATTGTTGCTTTGATATTAATTGCTTTATATGCAAGGCAAAGATTTTTCATTCCAAAACATCCAGAAGATTTAAGCATAGAGCTAGATTCTATTAAACAACATATTTCAAATTGCTTATTAGATGTAAGTGATGATCCAGTTAAAACTATAGGATTACAAGGTGGTTATCTAGCAACTCCTCCTGGAACATATAGACTTTATAATGATTCTCAAATTAGTTATCTATGCTATGATATTCCAGATCAATTGCCATGTTATAATAGATTGTTGTTAGTT
>CAYHLB010000021.1:0-11245 GCA_964357325.1 Candidatus Woesearchaeota archaeon | reverse complement strand
CAAAAAGGATTTTACAATCTAATAATATATAATAAACAATACTTTTTGTTCATATAAATATTAATAAAATAAATAATAGTTATAATAAAAATGCCAAGAACTTTAAGAATTTCACAAACATATACTAGCTTAACCCCCTAAAGATTCAGAAACTCCTGAAGCTCTGACAAATTATTTTTCAAGAATATCTTTTGGAGATAAAGAAGCGCCAACACGTGTACACTTTGGAGGTTTTTGGTTTGATATTTCTAACCCACTAATAAAAGGCCTTGAAGGAGAGTTAATGTTATTGTCTCCATTTATACCCTCTACCTCTCTTCACCTTTTATTTAATCTAAATCAAGGCAGATATATTGATCATGAAGTTCAAGGAACTCTTTGGAGAAAAATAGCAGAATTTCCCCCAGTAGAACAAGAAGGTTCTTTTTTGCAAGCAACTAGAAGAATGTTCGAGGTTGTAGATTCTTTTGAATCTGGAGACTATAAAATGGAACTAGGATTAGAAGATGTTAGTGGGAGGGGATTGTCAATTCATTCTTATGCACTTAAATCTTTAACCCTTAGAGGCAAAAATATTTCTCTCTATCACCCTCTCCACCCACATATAGTTCTTCCAGAACAAACAACTCAACCACTACCTCTCTTTTCTGAAGGAATTTCAAGACCTTGTGTTGGAAATAGACTTTAATGAAAATTATTCCTCCCCCCCAATCTCCTTCTGTATCTCCTTATGTATCCTCTTTAAAAAATCAATCTTATCTTCAACCTTTAACAAATCACTATATCCCTGAAGAACTAGGTTCATTGCAAAAGGACTAGGAAGTTTAGTCTGAACCTTTTCTATTTTAACCATTCCATCCTTCCAACTTTTCAAAACTTTTTCAGCATTACCAATGTCCATTAAATCTTCCAATACTTCCCTCCTAGCTTCTTTTAAAATAGGAAAGTCCTTACTCATTTTATTAATAGCATTTAAAAGAAAAAATGAATTCATCTGCTGTTTTCCAACACTCTTAGCTCTTCCTTTATAATTTCTTAAAATCATCAATGCCCTAGCAGCACAATGTCTAAATCTTCTCTTTAATACTTCTGTTTTTGCAATTGCCTCTTCCAAAACTTCCCTAAGGTTCTCTGGCTTAAGCACTTTCATAGCTTCATCAATAGGAAGTTGCTCTCCTGCAAAATAAAAACCATTATCACTTATTCCAATTTCCAAGTCTCTTCCAACTTTTTGAGCCATTAAATATCCCAATGCCCTAGACAAAGCATCATTGATTCTTCTTCCATATAAAGAATGAAATATCAAATAATTTTTCTCACCCTTATACTGTTCAATCACAAGTCTTTTTTCATTTGCAATCTTACTATATTTGAACTGTTCATTAAAATAATTATAAATTCCCTTACCAACATGATTATCACAATAGCAATAATCTTTAATAAACTCAATTATCTCATCTCTTCCTAACTTTTTCTCAAATCTTTCATTCAAAAGTCTTCTAAATCTCTGTATTTCCATTGCAGACTCAAAGGAAAGTGGCAGCTGTTCACTAAACCAAGAAGGAATTGTAGGATTTTTCTTAATTCCAGCAACAACATATGCTTTCATACCCTTAGTATACATAAATTGATACTTTTTTCCACCAAGAACAAACACATCACCAGGTTTCATCTTCTCTAAAAAAGCTTCATCCACAACACCAACCTTAAAATCCTTTCTCTCACCAGACCCAATAACAACAGTTATGAAACTTTCTTCAGGAATTGTTCCAATATTTGTTAAATAAATTACCCTTGCAAGCTTTCCTTTCTTGCCAATCTGTTTAGTCTTCTCATCATACCATATTTTTGCATAAACATTCCTATGTTCTAGAGCATATTCTCCAGACAAATAACTAATAACACTCATAAAGTCAGATCTAGTTAAATCACCATAGCAATAACTTCTTCGTATTAATTGAAACATTTCATCAACCTCCCAAGTTCTTTGTATAGCCATTCCAAATATCTGTTGCGAAAGAACATCAAGACAATTTTTAGGTATATGTATCTTATCAATCTTCTTTTCATGACATTCTTTATTTAAAATACTACATTCAACCAAATCATCCCTATCAACAACCACAAATCTTCCCTTAGAAACATCATGAAGCTTATGTCCAGCTCTTCCAATTCTTTGTATTGCTCTAGCAGAACTCTTTGGACTTCCAAGTAATATAACTAAATCAACAAAACCAATATCAATTCCAAGTTCAAGAGAAGTACTTGTTACAACAACCTTTAATTCACCCTTTCTTAACTTATCTTCAATCTCAAATCTATATTCTTTTGAAAGAGCAGAATGATGAGCCCCTATACCTCCTGCTAAATTTTCAGAATAATTTTCAGGAAACATTTCTTTTAAATGATGAATTACCCTTTCAGTAGCAGCTCTTGTATTAGTAAATATTAAAGTAGTCTGATGTTCTTGTATTAATTTATCAATCAAACTATAAAGCGAGTAATGTAATTCCTCTCCTGTTGTATCTATTAAATCCTTTACACCAGTTAATACTTTTATATCCATTTTTTTATTTGTTTGAACTTCTGCAATCAAACATTCCCTTTCTTTTCCAACTAAAAATCCAGCAACTTCTTCTAAAGGAGCAACAGTTGCACTCAAACCAATCCTAACTGGAGTGATTTTACTAATTTCTTCTAATCTTTCTAAACTAATACTTAAATAAACTCCTCTTTTGTTTCCAAGTGAATGAATTTCATCAATTATTACAAACTCAACACTCATAAGCGAGTCAATAAATTTCTTAGTTGTCAATACAATAGCCAAACTTTCAGGAGTTGTAACAAAAATATGCGGAGGATTCTTAAGCATTTTTGTTTTTTCATTGCTTGTTGTATCTCCAGTCCTAAGTCCAACCCGTATTTTTTGCAATTTTATGCCTTTTTTCTCAGCCAATTCATTTATTTCTTCCAAAGGTTTAATTAAATTAACAAAAATATCATTGTTTAATGCCTTTAGTGGAGAAGAATAAACACAATATACTTTATTTTCCAACTCATTCTTCCTAGCCAATCCAACTAAATAATTTAAAATAGCTAAAAAACTAGTTAAAGTCTTTCCACTTCCAGTTGGTGCACTAATTAAAATATTCTTTCTTTCATGAACATTCATAACACCATACAACTGACTGTCTGAAAAATCCTTAAATTTATTAAAAAACCATTCTTTAATCAAATCATCAAGAATTTCAATTAATTCTTCTGACTTTCTTGCCTCTGCATTTTGAAATTTTGATTTACTTTCCATATAACCTCCAAGAAATAACTATACAAATAACTAGTTATAGTCAAGGACGCAGATGTCCTTCTAGTTATTGCGCCTTGACTTATTAGGAAAAGCAGAAATTTTTCCTAAGAAATTTCTGTCTTTTACTATAAGATTTTTCTTTTACCTATTAGTCTCTTATTTATAAATCTAACTGAAGTATTCTAGAGTTAATTTGTTTGACTATGTCTATAAATTATAAAACCAAGAACAATCATAATCAATAATGCCAACAAGCCAAGTAAAATAAATAAAATAAGTCCTCTAGGCAATTTATTTTCATTTGAAAACACATTAATAGACCATAAATTACTTTTTATCTCAGAATTTTTATTATAGACAATTCCCTTGTTTGAAGCACATTCTTCGGGAATTGTCTTATTAGGGAATTTTGATTTCTCAATGCTACAATCATAAAAATTGTTTATAATTTCAACCTTAATTGGATACTTTCCTTCTTTTAATCCTTTAAATTCATACTTATTTTTCATATTTTCAACTAAATTCCCATCTAGATACCACTTAATTATCTCATAATCAGTATTTTCTATAGAAAAAGTCCTTTTTTCTCCAACAAACATACTAATATTTGTATTTTCAGGAGAAATTCCAATGATTTTAAACTCCTTAGCAGATGTTTTATTTAAGGAATTGTTTTTTATTACTGTATTTGGATTTGAATCTACCTCCCCTGGTACAGAATTTTGATTTTTAACACTAACATTAACAATATTCCCATTATTATTCAAATCCAATTCAAATAATCCCCTATTTGTAAGGCTAGTTGATCCATTATTACTTGTTAAATTAGGGATTAAAGGATAATCTCCATCATTTATATGAACATAAGTCATATTAAATTGAGGATTATTAATAGAATAATTTGTTTCAGGAATAATAGTTATGTTTCCACCATTTCCAAGAAATTTTATAGTAATATTTTTACTTCCAACATCAATGAGTATATCCCTAAGAGTCATATTAATATATTTTTTATAATCTATGATTTCACAGATATTGGAATTTCCATTTAAATTCATAGCATATTTGATTCTTTCAACACTTCCCAATGGAAGCGTAACATTCATCCTAAAATTAAGCTTGCAAGTATTATTATTAAAATCAATTAAATCCTTAGCTATTTTTTGATTTCCCAACTGATCAGATGAACTAAGTGCCAACTTTCCATCTATTTCAATAACCCTAACATTCAACATTACATTAATAAAAAAATTAACAAAAGTCTTCCAACCAGAAAAATCACTAAATCCACTAGAAGACCATTGACCATTATAATTCCAACGAATATCTTGATATTGTTCTGCATTAACAAAGACCATATTAGCGAAAATAAGTATAATTACAATAACAATCCCCCCTTTTAATGTTAACATACTAATATAATATAATCAACACCTTTAAAAAGTTATTCAGTGTTTATCTAAAAAGGGGCTGTATCTAAGAAACTTTGATACTAATAATATATGAGACTAAGCAATAATAAAAGAGATAAAATTTCAGAACAAATACTTTCCCATTTGTTTCATTCTTTTCCAAACACCCCCTATACTGCAGAAATTGCACGAGAAGTAATTCGAGACGAAGAATTTGTTAAAAGATTGCTTCTAGACCTTACTGAAAAAAGCCTTGTTGTTCCAATTAAGAAAAATAACAAAGGAGATCCTTTTCTAAAAAGATCTAAATGGCGTTTATCTAACAAAGTATATGAAGTTTATAAGTCTAAACAATAGATTATATGAATTTTTCATTAATATTCTATTTTTTAGAGCCAATTTAGTTCAGGAATTAAGGAGATTTTCTTTCAAAAGTAAAGTATACACTATTCCCATCTTTCTTTAATGTTATCCAATAAGCATATCCTCCAATTCGATAAATACTCCGAAACTCCTTTCCAGGCTCGAGGGTAATTGAACCAGGACATCCTAAAACATTTTCTGTTAAAGGGCTTGAAACTTGTGGAACACCTATGGCCAATAATCTTGCTCCTGACTGGATTATACTTATAATCTCTTTTTCTATTGCAGCCTGCAAATCTGTTTGCCTTTGGGGTTGTCTTTCCATCTTATTTCCCATAATTAACATCCTTTTATAGTTTTCGAGATTATTTTGCTTTACATAAATCTATTTAAATCCCTTATTTTTATTCATTTTTATGGATGATCCTATTAAAACTGCATTTTCCAGAGTTAAAAACGATATTTCTAATCTAGACAATGAAATTTATTATATAAAACAGGAAATTTTAGAGATTAAATCAATGTTGACTTCCCTTCATGAACTTTTAAATAACAAGATTTTATCAAATATTTCTCAGGAATCTGTTGGAATCATTCCAACAGACACTCCAACAGTCAAACATATAATTCCAACACTCAACAATCATCCAACAGACACTCCAACAGTTCCACAGGAAGTAAAGGGGTTAAAAAGCCCAAATAATGAATTCTCCATGCGAAATGAAGGGGTTCCAACAGACAGACAGACAGACAGTCAGACAGTCCAACAGACACAAAAAACCCCATTTTTACCCTATCCAATGCATAAATCTACAGATATTGCCTCACAATCAGTTGAGTCAAATATCCTCGAAGCATCTGAAATTTTAGGGTCTTTAGACCGTTTAAAACGCGAAATAAGGCTTAAGTTTAAGTCCCTAACTCAGCAGGAAATGCTTGTTTTCTCAACAATATACCAACTAGAGGAAAAAGATCCTCAAAACACCTCCTATGAGGGCGTAGCAGTTCTTCTCCACTTAAGCGAAAGCTCTATTCGAGATTACACTCAAAAACTAATTAAAAAAGGGATTCCCCTTAAAAAAACCAAAGTGAATAATAGAAAAGTCCTTCTGTCCATCTCAAATGAACTAAAAAAGATCGCAACTCTTTCTACTATTCTTCAGCTTAGAGAGCTATAAAGCCAAAATAAAGCATTTTAAGCTCTATTAAACCAACCAATCCACCTCAGATCTTTCAAAATAAAGACCCTCATCAATCACCAAATTTATTATAAAAATGGTTTTTTAGTTCTACCATATTCGTTATAACGAATTTATATTAGCAGCAGCTAATGCTAGGTAAAATTTCATTAAAGCTTTAGAGTTTTTAAGCCCTAAAAGACCAAAATATTTAATTTTTAAGGCCTTAGGAGTCAATTCTCCCTTCTTTAATTAAATCTTTATTTTTCATTTTTTCCACACTTTTTTGTTTTTTCATTTTTTGATATTAAATTTTTTATTTATTCTACCCCACACTTTTTCATTTTTTAGGTTTTATCTCACTTTTTAACAAAAAACCATGGGTTTTTAGCTTGTTTTTCCATAGGCTAACTCTCACTTTTCCAGTTTATGGGCTTTTTTCATGTTTTTTAAGCATTATTTAGCTATTTTTATCTATTACTTTGCTAAAAACCACACTTTTCCATTTTAATGGTTTAGATGAGGTTTGCAGCAAACATATAATAATAATTATTAATAGCCATCTACCTCCTCTTTTTTCTTATTATTTTTTACCTTATTTTTTTTAACTTTTAATAAAACATTTTTTACTTCTTCAGGAATAAATAATCTTTTCTTATTATTTTCTCCAACCATTTCTTCAATCAATCCTTCATTTTTTTGCCTTATTGCATTAACCTGTCCCCTTACAGTTGCCTTATCTTTTCCAAGCATTGCAGCAAGATCCTCATAACTCAATTTCATATCTCCAGAATTAAGCAAAGTGAACATAATAGCTCTTTCTGTTACTGATAAATTGTCTAAAATCCCTGTTTGAACAGGTGTTTGAACAGTGTTTAAAACACCTAAAACACTTGTTTGTTTATTAAACACTGTTTGCCGCTGTTTAAAACTTGGCCGGTCGCCCAAAATTGAGACCATGTTTTTTAAATTTTCAAGTTCATCCTTCACCGAGGCTAATTCTTCGTTTAAGCTCAAAACTTGATCTTTTAGTTCAGAATCATTTGAGTCAAGATGTTTAATCCACTGACTCATATTGTTTATATCTTGTTTAGCACTGTTGAAGCCTGTTTGAACAGCCTGTTTTAATAGTTCAACTTCTCTTTTTTCAGCTTTTTTATTAAATATATTAAACATAATTATTCTAAACAGCATCTATTTATAAATCTTTCTCTCTCAATCCAATCAAAATAATTTTATCGTCGACAAAATACTGATTATTTCTGTTTAAACATTAAGAAATTTATTATGTTTATGCAAAAAATATTGATTTTTAGGGTGTTTAAACAGCTATAAACAGCCAACAACCCATTAAAACTCATCAAAAACTCATTAGTTTTTGAATTAAAATCTTAAAAAATACTAAAAAACAACTCATTTTAACTGTTTAATTCAATTTTAGCTTACTTTTTAGCATAATTCTCGCTAATTTTAAGAATTAACACATTTTAGCTTAATTTATTACACTACATAATTAATCAAAAATTAGCTTAAAAATTAACAAAAATTAGCTTAATTTTAATAATTAATCAATTTTAGCCTATTTTTTATTAAAAATCCAAATCCAAATTATAACAAAAAAATTCAAAAAAACAAACTTTAAATACCAAAAAAACCTAATACCTATAGCAAAAAAAGGTGAACTATGAAAATTAAAAAATCAGACATAACTAGCTATGAGCCAAAAAAGAAATTCAGAAAATATCATGGATATTTAATAGCTGGAGCTGCAGTTACTGCCCTGTCTTTTTTAACAACTCTTGTTCCATGCAAAGTAATTGAACCAAAATCTAGTTTTGTTGGAGTGTGCAAACTTCCAAATCCCTTTGCCAATTTAGCCACTACAGGGCACTATTATTATAACTACACAAACAACCCAATAACTGGCTTAATTATTCAATTTATTCTAGCCATGCTCATATCCTATGGCATAGTCTATTTATTCAAAAAACTTAATTTTAAAAGAAAGAACTATAAAATTATAGATTACACAAAAAAGTAAGAAACCGAAAGTCATTAAATAGTAAAATCCAATTCATACTCAAATAAACAAAATGGAGGTTTAAGGAAAATGAAAATGCAGTTAGATCCAATAATCTTGGACTTAAGCAAAAGTGCAATGCCACAGGAAACATGTGAGAGTAAGAGAAATCTTCACTCAAAAAACATGGGCCTTTTAGTTTTGCTAGTCTTAGCTCTATTTCTAATACCCTCTCATGAGATCTGGCCAACAATAATTTTCCCAATACTACTTATATCCAATAGTCCTCCAATGATCCAAAAGATCATGAAAAAATATAAGAAATAATATATTCTTTATTTACATTTATCACTACAAAACTTTATTTTTTATTTACACACTACTTTTTATTACTTTAAATCCATAACCCCCTAATATATATAAAACATCCATAAACTTTAAAAATCTATAAAACAATTTATTTTTATGAAAATTAAATCAATAAAATTATCCCATTTAGAAACTGCCCTAGGTTTTACAGTTTTAGCAGCAGAAATAGTAATAGGAATCCCCCTGGCTCTATATTATATAGGTTCTGAAGCTTATAAAAATATAAGTCAACAAGCTCCTCAAGTAAATCAGCAATTTAATGAATTTGTTACAACAATCCGCTCAAATTTGCCATCTTTTTCAAATCCCCCTTATAATCCAGAAGAATCAGAGGACATTGATAAAGATTATAATGCTAGCTAAATATTTTAAGTAAAAACTAAAAGTTTTTGTATATTTAAAAAATTCATAATTTTTCATCTAATTTCCCTTTAATATCTGCCTAGCAGTTCTTTGCTGCCTATGTCTAATTGAACCCTCATAATAAGTAACATATTGCCTAGCAACATAAAAATCTTTAAAATCCTGTTCTGTTCTTTCAACTCCAAACAACCATTTTAAATAAATTCCATACATCCTATCCCTAGACTCAAGATAGTCCTTACCTTTCATACACCTTCCCATCACTAATTTAAAAAATAAGGCTTTAAATTAATTATTGTGCTAAAAACCAGTGTTTATACAGTCAAACACTATTTATTCAAACAAACACCCCTTTATCGAGGATAAAACTCATAAACAAACAACCATTTAAACAACATAAACAACCCCTCTAAACAACATAAACATCAAACAAACACCTAAAATTTTATATAGAAACATTTATATATCAGTTATACATAATAGTTATACAATTAAACATTAAGTTATACAAAAAATATCATGGCAATTGAAGTTAAAACAAAAAAGTGGGGAAATTCTCTTGGAATAATTATTCCAAGTAAAGAAACAGAAAAATTAAAATTAAAAGAAAATCAAAAAATCAAAATAGATATTCATGTAACAACAGAGAATCCTTTAAAAGAGATGTTTGGAGCATTAAAATTTAAAACACCAACGGAAAAAATATTAAAAGAAATCAGAAAAGGAGAAAGCAAATGGATATAGTAAAATGTTTAGATACTTATGCATTAATGGAGATTATGAATGAAAATTCTAAATTTGCTAATTATCTTAATTCAAATTTTGTAATAGCAGATATGACTTTAGCAGAATTTTATGGAGTTATTTTAAGAGAACATGGAGAAGAAAAAGCAGATTTTTGGAAAAAAAAGCTTGAAAGCTATGCAGAACAAGTTTCTTTATTAATTCTTAAAGAAGCAGTAAAATTCAGGTATAAAAATAAAGAAAAAAATTTATCTTGGGTAGATGCCATAGGTTATGTCTTTGCAAAACAAAACAATCATCTCTTTGTCACAGGTGACAAAGAATTTGAAGATCTTGAAGGCGTTGAATATATTAAAAAATAACAGCAAAAACTTCCAGCTTTTGCTTAAAACTTTCTACATGCATAAAGTAGTGTATAAATTACATAAAAAATAAGATTTAAGTACTACGAAAATTCTTGGTAATGTATGAAGTTATTTTAATTCTTTACAAGTAAAGAATTTTAAGAGTTAGGAAGCGAGGGTATGAGGACAAGTTGGTAAGAAAGGGAAAAATATAAAAAGCAAAGATAAATAAGAAATTTACACAATGGCAAGTGAAGTTAGAAATCCTCAAGAAGAATGTTTAAGAGCATTAAGAGAATTAATTCAATTAGATAAAGAAGTTTATTACCAATCATCAGCTGTGCAGCATAGGGCTTATCATAATGGTATAAGTTTGCCTGATAATGTTGCTAAAGTAAATTTAGAATTTTTTGTTGCAACAGGTGATGCACAAAGAGTAATTATTTCAAGAGGATTTGCTGCAGAAAATGGAAATCCCAAACACAAAGCATTTTATGCATATAGGGCAGTTGATAAACCTAATAATCCTCCTGCCATCATGGATTATGATGGAGATTCCACACCAGATCCTAAAGTTTTATAATTTTCCAATTTTCTCAACCATCCAAATCCCCATAAACTATAAAAAACCCCTTATTTTAGCCTTCTAAAAGCTCCATTATTTTCAATACATATTTTCCATTTGAGGAGTTCGCACAAGATATATTGTCGGTAGTCCAGCATTTTTATTGCAGTACTGTGGTAGTGTTAGAAGTTTTAAGCAGGATTTGTTGTTTCTCTAGAATCTCTTCCACAAAGATAAAATTCAGCCATTACATAAGCTAGTCCAGGAGTTATATTTTGATCAACTCCTCTTTCTTTTGCATCAAGAAAACAACCCTCTAAATTTTTCATATCTTTAGAACTTAATGGCTTTATTCCACGTCTAGCCGCATAATCACTACAATATTTTTGAAAATCTTCAAATTTCATAACAATCCTACACACCTCTAATTTATAAATATTTATGAGATTAAAAAACATAATTCCGAAGCTCCCACCTCTCAAGCCATTAACACTACCAAACAACAAAGAATTTTAGGTTAGCAAAGCTTCCTAAAATTCAGTTTTCCATTGGAAATAACTCAGCAACAACTTTTAATCAT
>CAYHLB010000020.1:0-11296 GCA_964357325.1 Candidatus Woesearchaeota archaeon | reverse complement strand
TCCAAAGTTCTGAAAATCTTTGTTCATTAATATTTCCATAATAAAATTCAGGTTTGTCATAAAAAAGATTGCATGGTAAAACATTTCCATGACAATCAATAAGTGCAAAAAAAGGAAGTCCATGGCACCTATCATAACCTCTTTCAGAAGCAAGTCTTTCAATTGCCTTTCCTCTGTAAAATATTCTAAACCCCTCCTCCTCTAAGGGTTTTAATCCTTCACCAAGTTTTCTAGCTTCTTCAAAATCAACAGACAAATCCTCATGTTTCTCAGGATCACTATCTGGATGAGGAGAATAGGGTTTAACTTGAAGATTATCAACTCCATTATCTTTGCACATTTTTGCAAGTGTTTCTATTTCCCCAATATTTTTTGATAAAAGAAGTGCTTGAACACTAACATTAAATCCTTCATAGGGATTTTTCTTTCCAACTTCAACAGCATCCCCTATGTTTCTCCAAACACTTTCAAAATCATTTCCCCCTTCCCTATGTCTGTGAATTTTTGCATAAGATTCTTTTAATGGAGAATCTACACTAAATCTTATCCAAGAAAGATAAGGCACAATTTCTTCAACTCTTTGTCTATTAAGCAAAACTCCATTTGTTGTTAAATAAACTTCCATGCCATTTTTTCTAGCTACTTGAACAAATTTCTGCAATTTTTGATGTCCAAGAGGTTCTCCTTCTCCAGCAAACATTATTGATTCAACACCATGACTTGCCATATCTTCAAGGTTTTCACATAAAACATTTTCATCAATCCTTACAATTCCCTTCTCAACCCAATCTAAAGCACAGTATAAACAATCATGATTACACCAATTAGTAGGCCCAATTTCAACATAAACTGGAAAACAATCTCCTATTTTTTTCCATTCAGCAACCCTTTCTGGATGAAATGCTAATTTGCATAAATCCATGTCTGGAATCTCGCTCTTTCCCATAATCTCATCCCGATTTTTATATATTTAAACATGATTATTTTATTTCATATGCTTCAAATTACAGCATTTTTCATAAAATCCTTCAATCAAATGAATATTTTTACTAAGCCTGTATTTTTCCTGAACCTTTTTTACATTTTTTAATAATTTATTATAATCTTTTTTAAGTATTAAGTTTCTAAGATTCTTTAATTCTTCATATTTGATAACTATTCCAATTTTATTTTTTCTAACTATCTCTGCCATTACCTCGCTTTGTTCATTGATTATAACTGGAAGTCCAGCTTCAATATAAGTAAATAATTTATTAGCCATGGATGTTTTCGGCCAAAGGGGATTAATTATAGAAGTATTAAAAAAATCAGGAATTATTCCATAATCATATTTTGAAACATTTTTACTAAAGTCCTCTGTTTTTCCTCTTTCACCAAACTTGAAATAAGGGTTTTTCTTTTCTTCCTCAAAAAAGATTTCAGAATCCTTTTCAACTATAGGTTTGCTGGATGTTGAAAAATATATGCCTTGTTTTGTTATTTCTCTTGTAACGTCTATAAAGTTAACTCTGCCATTCCATGCAGCCAAAGGTCCGCCAGCATAAACTAATCTTATATTCTTTAATTTTTTATTTTTTTTAATAGGAATTATCCATTCATCCAAACATCCTGGATAAAAACTTAAACTTGGAACAAAAATTTCATAATCTAAATAATTAAACTCATCCTCTGGGCCCTTATGAAGAACTCCATCACACATTCTAAAGAATCTTTCTTCAATAATCTTTTGAAATAATTCTTTAATTCCAGGATTTTTAAAAGACCATTTTTTTTCAAAAAACTTCCAAATATCATAGGCAAAATAAATTCTAGGAGTTTTTTTGTTTATTAAAAATATTGAGAATAAAGTAAAGAGGTCAGGTCCAGTTATTTGAAAAACATAAGGATTTAATCTCCTTAATTCTTTTAAAGAATATCTAGTCTCTTTACTAAATAAATTTTTTAGAAAATTAATCGCATTTTTTTTACTTAGTTTATGTGTAAGGTTAATAAAGATTACTTTATCAAATGCTTTTTCAAGAAAATCTTCTTGTTTTTTTCTAAAAGAAACAAGCACAGTTTCATAGTTTCCAGTTAATCTCAAAGTTCTTGCTATTTTAATAACAGGAACTGAAGGAGTATATTCAATAAAAACAATTTGCTTTTTCATATAATAACCATGGTTTTAATAATTTTAAGTATTTGTATTTTTAATTAGGTAAACCATCAACAAGTTCTTCCAAAATTTCATTAGGAACACGATTTTCAGGAACATCCCAAATACCAACTTTTGAAGCACCATTTGTTCCATGATAATCAGAACCTCCACTTCTCAATAAACCATGCATTCTAGTTAATTTATCAAAATGTTCATTTTGTTCAACACTATTGAAGTAATTTCTAACCTCAATTCCATGGATTCCTGCTTTTATATAATAATCAATAATTTCCTGTCTTAAAGCTCCAAAAACCTTTCCTCCAGGATGAGCAACAAACAATCTAGCATTCATATCCTTTGCAAGAGTCAATGCATCTGCGACATCAAATCCAGAAATTCTATCAACATAAGCAGGCCTTCCAATAGCATAAAGATATTTATTCATCCAACTAATTTCTCTCCCAGGAATCTCCTCTTTTTTAACACCTAGATTCTGAAGATATTTTAAAAAAACCTCCCTATTTCCAGGAAAATTTAAAAATTCATGAAATATTTTAGGAGGAGATTGCAATTCTCTTTCAAGAATTTCATACTGTTGTCTTACACTTTCATTTGGAAATTTAAATCCTACACTTTCAAGTCCTCTTAATGTTTGAAAAAGAAATACCTCTCTAAAATATTTTAAAAGCTTTTTTTCATATTCAATAAAGGGTTCAGGACATACTTTTTTTCCAAGCATCACTAAATCAGGAGCTCTATTGTCTCCCTCTTGAATAAGTTCTAAAGGGAGACTTGCATATATCTCAACTCCCAAGGGGATTGGAAAAACATCTTCTGTTTTACAAGCAGCATGAAATTCTTCAAGTCCTGAAATAGTATTGTGGTCAGTAAGTGCCATTGCACTAATCCCTTGTTTTTTTGCATGCTTAACAAGTTCAGTAGGTGTTAAAGACCCATCTGAAGCAGTAGAGTGTGTATGAAAATCAAGTAATCCAGAAGAATATTTATTGCTCCAATTGGGTCTAATACCCCGTAGCTTGCTACGATTGTTTTCGCTAGTCCGTCCCAATTGGAGGCTTAAAGAATACCCCACAGCTTGCTGTGATTGGGATTCTTTATTCATTCTATTCCCCCCAGTCTTTCTTGAGCCTCTTTTATTCTATTTTGAGCAACTTCAGTTCTATTGTCTAAATGAACATTAAAATCAGTATTTAAAGCATTTAAACATATAAGCACCCAGGTCATTTCAGTTAAATCATCAAGTAATTCTAATCTCTCTCTGCTTGGCTTTTGAGCAGGATTTACTCCTGAAAGATATTCATGTACAAATAATTCTTTCATCTCTTGGGAAATATACCTTGAACTTCCATGGTGAATGAAATCAAGAACTTGTCTAGCAGGATCATCTCTTCCAAAATATTCAAAATCAATAAAAGAATATTTTAAACCATTTTTTAAAATATTATGAAATCCAAAATCAGCAGGAGTTAAAACCTGTTGTTCAATAGAAAGTTCTTTATCTAAATCTAATCCTTCTGAATCTCTTTCAAATCTTTTTTTAATGGATTGTATTTTTCTTCCAACATCTTCTAAAACAAACTTTCTTGTTTGTTGAGGAGTAGTATCTTTAACAAATCCAGAAACTCTTGCATATCTTCTATCAATAACTCTTATATAGTCTCTTAAAGACAAACACGCAGAACTTGCAGGGCCAAACTGTCTTTTTCCTTCCTCTCCTAAACTGTGCAGTCTTGCTAAAAAATTTGCAGCAGCAACTATATCCTCTTCATTAACTTCTTTTCCAGGCACTATAGTTCCATCAATAAAACCATAGACTCCTATATTGTCTTTTTCATGAAATACAATTGGTTTTGGAACATTTCTAAATTCCTGATTCCATAAAAAAGAAAGTGCATTAAATTCAGAAATTCCCCTGCTCCATTGTTCATAGTGGTCAAAATATTGTTTAAGAACATACGCTCCTGTCTCACTATCTACTCTAAACAAAGTATTATTTCCACTATGAGTAATTTTTGTTGTTTGAAAAACTTTTTGTGGAAAGTATTTTTGGATATCTTTCTCTAACATCTACTTTCCTCCCATTCTTTTGCCCCAATTTTTTCTAAAACTCCTATAAACAACTTTTGCATAATCTCCCCAAGTTCTATCCATTGTATAAATATATCTCATATATCCAGTTGCTTTATTTAAATCAAAAGCAGTAAAATAAAGAGGATTAGTTGGAAGTTTTATAAGATGATTGACAATTATATTTCTAAGTCTTGGAAATCTCACTGCAACAGGTCCGAGCATTGTTAAATTTACCTGCATTCTTTTTTCCATTGGAGTAAAACAATTCAAAGGAGATTCAGTTTGATAGGATTGGCGCATATCCCAAAATCCACTTCCAGGGTTATAAAGTCCATGTTTCTGACAATAATCTCCAAGTGCAGTTCCAGGATAAGGATGTGCTGTTCCAAATTCAGCCATAACAGTTGCATGTTTTCCACATTCAATATTCAAGTCAAGTGTAGCAATATCATCTTCAATTGTAGAAGTAGGAAGCCCAAGAATATTATTGCTTTGAATAGCAATTCCTCTTTCTCCAAATGCCCTATATGCAGAAATTATTTGACTATTAGTCATTTTTCTATTTAAAATTTCTTCTCTTATTCTAGGATTTGCAGCTTCAATTGACATACTTATTGCATGGCATCCTGATTGTTTTAATAAATCAGCCATTTCATCTGTGACTAGATTTGCACGAAGCAAAGCAAAAAAAGGAAGTCCAACTTGTTTAGGATATTTTTCAGCAAATTCTTTTAACCAATCATCAACTTTTAATGAAAAAATATCATCATAGAATTTTATTGATTTCATAGGCCATCTTTCTCTTACTTCTTTTATTTCTTCAAGAACAGAATCAACACTTTTTCTTCTAACATATTTTTGACCAGAATACATCTCCCTAAAACTATCATTGAAACAATAAGTGCAACTATAAGGACATCCTCTTGAAATAAAAAAATGTTTTAGGGGATTTTGTCCAATATCTCCTTGATTAAAGAAGAGTTCTCTATCTGGAAAGGGTAAACTATCTAAATCTTGAACAAGAACATCTAATGGGGGCCTAGAAATAGGATTTGTTAAAATATTGAATTGAGCATTTGATTTAGGCAAGGTCATTAAATTATTTACATCTAAAAAATCTCTTCCTTCCTGAACTCTATCCAAAAATCTAGGAAAAGCTAAATCTCCTTCACCAATGCAAACAGCATCTAGTTGTGCATCTACTAAAGTTCCTTCTGGAAAAAAAGTTGCATGAGGCCCACCCATTATTGATTTTATTCCAGGATATCTTCTTCTAAGTTCTGGATTAATCTTAAAATAATCTCTGTGCTCCCCTGTAGAACCACTATATGCAACAACATCTGGTTTTTCTTCTTCTATTCTTTTCCAAATATCTTGGCTTGAAGTTAATGCAACACATGTTTGATGGCCTTTTTGTTTTGCAGCAGCAGAAATCTGCATAATCCCCATTGGAGGGTAATGCTCCCCACCTTTTGTTATGAACATTGCCTTTACCATTTTTATTCATGTCCTCTTCTAAAAATCATTTCAGCATCTAATTCTTCATCAGAAAGTCTTGGAGCTAATTCTTCAAGAGGTTTTCCAGGAATTAATTTAGGAATTATTCTTTCAGATGGGTCAATATTTACACTGCAAACAATAGGTCCATCATATTCTAAAACTTTTTTTATTCCTGCTTCTAATTCAGAATTATCTTGTATTTTAATAGAAGGAATATCATAGGATTCAGCTACTTTTCCTATATCAGGCATAGGGACCTTAGTGTCCCTATCAACAGCAGCATATCTCCCACACATATAAGTATCAAGAGTTTGCCTTATCATCCCATAACCTTTATTATCAAAAACAAATAATTTTGCAGGAATATTATGATGTCTGACAGTTGCAAGTTCCTGTACATTCATTTGCAATGAACCATCTCCCATTGTACATACAACTGGTTTTTCAGAAGCAAAATAAGCACCTATTGCAGCAGGAAGAGAATATCCCATTGGAGAATTATTAAATGCAGTAATAAGTCTTTGCCCCTCTTTTATTCTAAATCCTTGCATTGTCCAAGTTAAAGTAGCGCCAGCATCTGTGATTATAATATCTCCTTCTTTTGATTGTCTTGATAAAACATCCATGAATGCATAGGGATTAACAGTTTCTGTTTGTGAAAAACACTCAGGAGGACAAATAGGATATTTTTCTTTCCAATGATTTATTTTTCCAATCCATGCTTTCAAATTTCTTGGAGTGGTATTCTTAGATAACTCTTCTGCAACATCTAAAAAATCAACAACATCATTTCTCATCACAATATCTAGTTGCATTCCAAATTTAGGAAATTTTTCAATTTCATGCTCATCAATATCAACAATAGCTTTTCTAGCTCTTTTTGCAAATAAAGCAAGATTGCTTGATTCATGGGTATCTAATCTTGTTCCAATTGTCAGAATTGCATCTGCATTTTGCACAACAAAATTACCATATCTTCCTGATGAAACTCCAAATCCTTCAATAACCAGTGGATGGTCATATGGAAGAAAATCCTTTGTTGCCCAGGTTAATGCAACAGGAATATTTAATTTTTCAACAAGACTTCTCGCCCTTCTTTCAGAATGAGCAAGCCTGACTCCTGCACCTAGAATAATCAAAGGCCTTTCAGCTTTTTTCAACATATCCAATGCCCCTTCAACATTGCTTTCTAAAGTAGTATAGTCTACAACTTTAGGAGCAGCCTCATATCCTATTAATTCACCAGGATTTATTTCAGTTCTTTGAATATCATTAGGTATGTCTAAAACAACAGGGCCTGGCCTTCCATGTCTAGCAATATATGTTGCTTTTTCTAATTCATGTCTTATATACTTAGCATCCCTTATTTGATTTGCATATTTAGTAATAGAACTAAATAATGCAACAACATCTGTTTCTTGAAATCCTAATTGTCTTACTTGAGAATCTCTTCTTAATTTTGGAGAAGAAACTTGTCCTGTTAAAAATAAAGTTGGAATTGAATCATACCAAGCACAACATACTCCAGTTATAAGATTAGTTGCTCCAGGCCCACTAGTTCCAATTGCAACACCTAAATTTCTATTTATTCTAGAATAAGCATCAGCAGCCATTGCAGCTCCTTGCTCATGACAAGTACAAATATAATTTAACCTAGGATTTTGAGCAACCCCATCAACAAGACCAAAAACAGCCCCGCCAGTTATTAAAAAAGGATGTTTAACTCCCTGATCAGCTATGAAATCCGCAATATAATCTGAAACTCTCATAAAAAATTATGCTTAATTTTGTTTTTAAACTTAATTATATTATACTATCTACTTCTAAGGACATCTCTCATCCTAGCTATTCCCCTTTCTATATTTTCAAGAGAATTAGCATAGCAAAGTCTAACATATCCTTCACCATATTTTCCAAAAAAAGGGCCTGGACAAAGAGCAACTCCTGCTTCATCTAACATTAATTTTGTAAATTCATAGCTATCAAGTCCTGTTCGAGTTATATTTGGAAATGCATAAAATGCTCCCTGTGGCTTAACACATTTTACACCAGGTAAATCATTAAGTCCTGCAACAGCAACATCTCTTCGTTTTCTAAATTGTTCAATCATTTCAAATATTGGTTCTGAACTTCCCCTTAAAGCCTCTACACCTGCTTTTTGTATAAAAGGAGAAACACAAGAAGTTGTTGTTTCAAGTAATAATCCCATTTTTTCGACTAAATCAGCAGGAGCTGTAACAACACCTAATCTCCATCCAGTCATTGCAAAGGACTTGCTAAACCCATTTACAAGAATAGTTCTTTCCTTGCAATAATCAAATTTACTTGGAGAACAAGTTTTCATATTCGAATCATGATATTTCATTCTAGCATAAATTTCATCACTAAGTAAATAAATATCTCTTTCTTCTGCAATCTTATAAACTTCAGAAATTTCTTCTTCATTCATAACAGAACCAGTAGGATTATGAGGGGAATTAATAACTATCATTCTTGTTCTATCTGTAACAGCTTTTCTAACATCTTCAGGATTTAGTCTAAATTCATTTTCTTCTTTTAATTGTATTCCTACAGGTTTTATTCCAAGAAAATTCAATATAGATCTATAGGAAACAAAACTTGGATCTGGAATAATTACTTCTTCTCCAGGATTAACAGCGCATGAGAAAGCATAAAATAATTGTGCATTTGCACCAGGGGTTACGAGTAATTGATTCAAATCAGGTCTAAATCCTCTAGATCTTATTGTAACATCAGCTGCTGCAACTTTTAATTCTAGTATTCCTGAAGAAGGAGTATAATGAGTCTCTCCTTTTCTAAGAGAATCATAGGCAGCATTAACAATATTCTGAGGAGTTCCAAAATCAGGATCTCCTATTTCAAAATGAATTATACTTTTTCCCTCTCTTTCAAGTTCTTTTGCTCTTGCAAGTATCTGAAACATTTTTTGTCCTTCTAATCTTCCAGCAGCATCAGATATTCTTCTCATATTTTAGTTAATATTCAGTTGATTTATAAGCATTATTGGGGTCTAATTTCTATAAATATTTAAACAAAGCATTATTTCTATTTTAAAATGACCAATAACATTAAAGCAATTCTATTTGATTTTGATGGAACACTCGCTGATACAATGGAAGATAATTTTCTTGCTTGGAAAAAGGCCTTTCAAAAATATAATCTAGACATAACAAGGGAAGATTATTTTCCATTAGAGGGCTTATTATTAAGCGAAATTGCTAAAATTATATCTAAAAGATATAACCTAGTTCTAGATGATTTTAATGAAATTGTTGAAATAAAAAATAAGTTTTATCTAACAGACCATATATTTAGGTTTTATCCAGGTGTAGAAGAATTAATAACCGGATTAAAGGAAAAATATGCCCTCGCTCTTGTATCAGCAAGTCCAAGACATAAACTTGAAAAAACAACTCCGAGTAATTTTTTAAAAATGTTTAATGTAATTATCTCAGGAGATGATGTAAAAATTGGAAAACCTAATCCAGAACCTTACATAAATGCAATGAAACATCTTTCACTAAAACCTGAAAATTGTTTAGCTGTTGAAAATGCACCCCTTGGCATAGAATCAGCAAAATCAGCAGGAGTCTATTGCATTGCAATAACTTCAACAATGAGTGAAAAATATCTAAAACAAGCAGATAATGTGATTTCAAATATACTCGAATTAACAGAATATCTAACTTAGGAGAATATCCTCCTAAACATTATGTCCAAGAATATATATGAAATATATTTAAACCTCTTTTTCTCAATTATTTCATGGCAATTAAGTCAACTAAACTGCATCTGGGATGCGGCAATCAAATAAAATCTGATTTTGTTAATCTTGATTCTATTAAACTTCCTGGAGTGGATGTTGTGCATAATTTGAATAAATTTCCATGGCCATTTAAAGATAATTTATTTGACCATATTGTTTCGATTTCAACTCTAGAGCATTTAGATAATCTAATCAAAGTAATGGAAGAGATTCATAGGATTTCAAAAAACAATGCAATAATTGAGATAAGGGTTCCTCATTTTGCATCATTTGGAGCTTTTAAAGATCCAACCCATAGAATTTTCTTTTCCTACTATTCCTTTGATTATTTTACAGAAGGTTTTGACTTTAATTTTTATACAAAAGCGAGGTTCAAGATAGTTAAAAGAAAAATTATATATGGAAGTGTTTTTAGATTATTTCAAGGAATTGCTAATATTTTTCCAAAAATTCATGAGATTCTTTTAAGAAAATTCCTTCCAGTTAAGGATTTATATTTTAAACTAGAGGTTGTTAAAGAATGAAAAAAATATTAGAAATATGCCCTTATTCATCAGGAGCCTGCGGAGTATGGCAAAGAGTAAAACAAGAATCCATGGAATTGGTTAAAAAAGGTTATGAAGTAAAAGTATTTTCTTCTTATTTTGAAAAAGGAACAGATAAAATTCTTCCTGAAAAAGATAATTTAAATGGAATTTCAATAAATAGATTTCCAGCAAAAAAATTAGGGGGGGAGAGTTTTATGAACTGGGATTTTGAAAAAGAGGCTATTAACTATTCTCCAGATATAATTATTGCTCATAACTATCGTCATCTACATACAACAAAATCAATCAATGTAGCTGAAGAACTAAGATCAAGAGGAAAACAAGTAAAACTATTCTTGGTAACTCATGCACCATTTGTTGAAGGAAATATAACTCGTTCTAAATTTTCAACATTGATAGTCAATTTATACGACAGATTAATCGGCCCAAGGATTTTAAAAAGATTTGACAAAATCCTAACTATCGCTCATTGGGAAATCCCCTATTTAATGAAAGCAGGAGCTCCAGAGGAAAACATAGTTTATATTCCAAATGGAATTCCAATAGAATTTTTTATTTTAAAAAATCAATCAAAAGATGAAAATAAAATCCTCTTCCTAAGTAGAATTTCTCCAAAGAAAAAAGTAGACACACTCATATCAGCAATTCCTTTTATTGACAAATCAGTAAAAATAGAGATTGTTGGCCCAAAAGAAGAACCTTATTTTACTAAAATCAAATCAATGATAAATGAATTAAATGTTTTAGATAGAGTAATTATTTCAGAACCCATCTACAATATAAAAGAAAAGATTAAAAAAATAGATTCTGCAAAAGTATTTGTTCTTCCATCAAGAGTAGAAGGAATGCCTCAAGCATTAATAGAAGCAATGTCTAGGGGAAAAATAGTGATTGGAAGCGATAGCATAGCAATAAGAGATTTAATAAAAGACAAAAAAAATGGTTATTTATTTGAATTTGATAATCCAAAAGATTTAGCTGAAAAAATAAACCAGGCAATAAAAAACAATAACACAAACAAAGTAATTAAAAGACAAGCTAAATTATCAGTTATAGACTTTGCTTGGAACAAAGTAATTCAAAAAATAGAATCTTTATTCTAATGTCAGGAATTAAACCACATCATTTATGATGTGGATTCAATTTTGATGCTTTAATTCCTGAGCATCCTAAAAACAAGTGCCTGTCACAAACCACACACTTTAGTGTGTGGTGGCACATTGTTTTTTTGAT
>CAYHLB010000019.1:0-12287 GCA_964357325.1 Candidatus Woesearchaeota archaeon | reverse complement strand
GAAATGTTTTTTTAGGAGGTTTAGAACATGTTTTAAAGGATTATGAAAAAGTTTTAGAAATTGCACATGAATTCTTGGAAATTAAATATCATGAAGCAATTCCTGCTACTATTGGCAAGACTAACCTCTATGCAATGTTGGAAAATGGTGAAATTATAGTGGGTGAAGATGAAATAGATGTTCCAAAAAAACACAATGGAGACTTAAAAATCAGTGAAATATATCTAAAACCTAGAGTGAATGCATATTACAGGGCATTGAAAGTTATTAAAGAAGCTGATTTAATTTCTATAGGGCCAGGAGACCTGTATTCCTCTCTTATTCCTTGTTTTTTACCCATTGGCATTAAAGAAGAAATGCAAAAAACCAAAGCAGAAAAAGTCTTTATTTGCCCTCCTTTAATAAAATATGGTGAAACAAAAGGTTTTTCTGTTTTAGATTTTTCAAATGAAATTGAAAGATATATTGGATGCTCTTTAGATTTTGTATTTTATAATATTAATTTCAAAAATAGGATTAACAGGCATAATGAAAAAAGTTTAGATGGAAATATTGTTAAAATAAATGGAGATCTCAATCCCAATAAATTTTTAGGTTATGATTTATTGAATGAAGATGATGAAATAGCCTATGACTCTGACAGGGTTGCAGAAAATTTAGTGAAAATTTTGGAATTAGAGGAAATTAGATGAAAGCTGTAATTTTAGCAGGCGGTGAAAACAGCAGATTCTGGCCCTTATCTCAGAATTATCATAAGTCACTTATGAAAATCATGGGGAAACCGATTATATTCTGGACTATTGAGAGCATTAAAAAAAGCGGCATCGAAGATATAATAATTGTTGAATCTTCAAAATGCAATATTAGAAAAATAATTGGTGATGGAAAGGAGCAAGGCGTTAGTATAGAGTACGTCATTCAGAATGAACAAGTTGGAATGGGGAATGCCTTAACTTATGTAGAAAAAATAATTGATGATGATTTTCTTGTGTTAAACCCTAATTATGTTAATATTGAGGAATTAATTGGGGAAATGATTGAAAAACAAAAAGAAACTTTCTCAGAGATGGTTTTAGTCGGTACAAAAACTGGGAAACCATGGAATTATGGCATTGTAGGGATAGCTGATGGAAAAGTAAAAAAAATAATAGAAAAACCAAAAAAAGGAGAAGAACCTTCGGATATAAAGGTTGTTGGAATTTACCTTCTTCCTAAAAATTTTTTTGAATATTATAGAAGAGTAAATCGAGGCATGTATGATTATGAAGAGGCATTGCAATTGATTATTGAAAACAATGAAACAAGAATTGTTATACTTGAAAAAGAAACAACTACCCTGAAATATCCTTGGGATATTTTTGGCATAGAAGGAAAAATAATGGACTCTAATTTAAATTCTCAATATATTTCAAAAAGCAGCCAAATAGGAAAAAATGTTGTGATTGGGGGGAATGTTTGGGTTGGTGATAACACAAAGATTTATGAAAATGTTGTAATAAAGGGGCCGTGTTATATTGGGAATAATTGCACAATTGGAAATTCAACTATCATAAGAAAATATTCGAATTTGGAAGATTGGGTTATTGTTGGTGCAAATGCAGAAATATCTCACACAATAATTCAGGAGGACACACATCTTCATAGTGGATTTTTTGGAGATTCTATAATAGGAAAAAACTGCAGAATAGGCGCTGGAACTATTTTTGCAAATAGAAGACTGGATAGAAAAGAAATAAAGTCATCTGTTAAAGGAGAATTAGTGAGCACTGGGCTTGATTATTTAGGAGCAATAGTGGGAGATAATTCAAGATTAGGAATTTTTGTTGGAACAATACCTGGAGTATTGATTGGAAGCAATGTTAAAATAGGACCGCAGACCTATGTAAGTGAGAACATTGAATCAAATACTTTATACTATTCAAAACATGAAGGAATCAAAAAAGAGATTAAATAGCTATGGACAAAATGATAAAATTAATAATATTTGATGCTGATTATACACTTTATGAAATTAACAAAACAAATGCCTATACAAAACTTTATGATTATTTAAGCAGAGAATTGAAAATTTCTCTGGAAGAAATAATAGAAGAGCATAAAAATATTATTGAAAAATTAAAAGATTCGTCCAATCCCATTAAAAGAAATCATTCTTATTCAATTAAATTGCTTCTTGAAAAATATCCTGCAGATAATAAAGAAAGAATATTGGGAGAATCAGTTAAAATATTTTGGAATCAGATAATTGAGGATTTGATAATTATTCCTGAAGTAATAGAAATCCTTAAAAGATTAAAAGAAAATTTTAAGCTTATTATTGCAAGTGATGAGTTTAGGGATATCCTGGAAAAAAAACTTGAAAAAGTCTTTGGAGACTGGAAACAGCTTTTTGAGATTTTAGTAACTCCTGAGGTCACAAAAACAATGAAACCATCAGAAAAGTATTATAAGATTATATTGAATTTGACTGGATTGAGACCTGAAGAAACAGTCATGATTGGAGATTCATGGGAAAGGGATTTGGCTCCTGCAAATTCAATTGGAATAAAAACTATTCTTTTTTCAAAAGAAAAAAGAGGGACACCTGATTTTTGGATTAAAAGATTTGGAGAGGTGCTTCAATTGGATTTATTTTTATGTTGAAAGGAGGTATTATGTTGCTTATTAGAAAGTGTTGTTTACAGTAGATGAACATTTGCTGATTTTTACTTCTTAAAAATCAGAGATTATTTTAAAATCATACTCGTAATTTTCTTTTGTTATTTTATTTATTTTCTCAAAAGCAAATTTCTCGGTACAATGTCCAATCTGATTTTCCTAATTTATCGATCGTGTTCTAAATTCAAGCAAGGAAGGCATGTAAAAGATAAGAAAGAGTTGGAGGGGGGCAGGTATCTAGACTCATTGAACATTTCTAGAAGGAAATGTTCAACTACTGTGTTTACCAGAAACTTTAAATATAAAGGATAATATAAAACTTTATGGTGAATAAAAAAGAGTATTTAGTGATATTTACATTGTTGATTGGCATTTGTCTAATTATGAATATTAGTGCAAGTATTTATTTTTCCCAGCAGAATTCAGTATATAATCTTGGAGATTTTTTGGATTTAAATATAAGCATAAATCCAATTGTTGATGGACCTTTTAAATTAAAATTATTTTGTGAGGATAGGTCTACTGATATTTTTTCAGGTCCTGCAATTGAAAATCTTGTTCTTCCATTGAATGAGCTTTGGATAAGAGATTTAAAAGGAAATTGTTATTTTTATTCAAATTATAATGGAGAGGAGGTTAAAACTAATCCTCATTTTATTATTTCAAGTCAATTAAATCTTGTTTTGGATACTGATTCTTTTTTTGCAAAGCCTGATGAAACTATAATTGTTAGTGGAAATGTTACTAGGATTAATGGAGTTTCTGAAAATGGAGAGGTTGAGATTCTTTCTCCTTTTGCTGGAATCAGTTCATTAAATCAGGCAACTAATCAGACAAATGCAAATGAATCAAATTCCACTTCTAATGAAACTGTTGAGAACTCAACAACCTCCACTGTTGTTTTAAATGAATCAAAAAATCTTGGAAAGGTTTATGGAATAGTGAATAATGGAATATTTTCTGTTAGTTTAAAACTTCCATCTAATTCTCCTCCTGGAGATTATGTTTTGATTATAAATGCTTATGACAAAGGCTCTTCTGGAAATAGAGCAAATCAAGGAACTATTAATGGGAAATTAAAAGTTCCGCAAATATTGAAGGGAATTGATGTAGCATTAAATAATCAAATCTTTGATCCTGGACAAAATTTAACTGTAAAACCAAGTTTGGTTGATCAGGCAGGGCAAGTAATTCCTGATTCTTCTTTTGTTTCAATTAAGGATAATAAGGGAAATGTTTTGTTTGAACAAGTAGTAACTGCTGGAGAAACTGCTGTTTATTCTATTCCAAGTGATTTAGAAAGTGCATATTATAGTTTAGAAACTTCAAGTGGTGAAAAAAAAGTTAGTAAAACTTTTTTTGTCAATGAAAAAGCAAAAGTGTTTTTTGAGATAAGAAATGATACTCTTTTTGTTAAAAATATTGGTAATATGCGTTATAATAAAGAGGTTAAAGTAGATATTAATGGCACTCCATTTGTTAAAATGGTTGATTTAGGTGTTGGTGAGAGCAAGGAATTTTATTTAACTGGAAAAGATGGAGTCTATAATGTTTCTGCTACAGATGGTGAAAATGCTCTTAATAGGGACAATGTTGCTTTGACAGGGCGCGCTATTGATGTAAAAGATGCTAGAGCTGTTGATATTGGAAATCTATTTTCAAATCCTTTGATATGGATATTTTTGATATTGATAATTGTTGTTGCTTTACTATTAATTATGAATAAAATAATAAAAAAAAGGTCTGTTGCAAAACCGCATGATTACTATGGAAGGCCTAAACATCTAAAATTAGATGGGCTTATTAAAAAGGAAACAAAAGAGATAAAAGCGCCTGTTGTTCTTAAGAAAAAAATTGGTATGATGCCTGTTGTTCCTCCTACTGAAGCTGTTCAGGGAATGGTTACTAGGGGTAATAGGAATTATGCAACTGTTATTGTTCTAAAATTGAAGAATAAAATAACTCCTTTTGCTAAAGAATATGTTCAGAAATCAATTAATAGTATTTATTCTAGAAAAGGGGCTGTTTATGAGCATGGAGAGTATGTTGTGGGAATTTTAAGCCCTCTTGTAACAAAATCTTTTAAAAATGAGGTTGATGGTTCTAAGGCAGCTGAGGATATGTGCAATTTCCTTTCTGATTATAATAAGAAGTTTAAGGAACCAATTCAATTTGGAATTGGGGTTAATTCAGGTGAAATAATAAATGAAATAAAAGAAGGTAAATTATTATTTACTGCTCTTGGAAATACACTTGTACTTGGAAAAAAATTAGCTGAATATTCTAAGGAAGATGTTTTATTGTCTGAATCTGTTTACCACAGGGGAATGTCTGAAATACAGGCAGATAGAAAATCTTTTGGTGATGTTATTGCATTTAAAATAAAAAGAATTGTTGACTATGAGAAAAACAAGAAGTTTATTGATGATTTTTTGAGAAGGGCTGAGAAAGATTCTTCTGGAGTAAAATATGTTAGAGGTGATGGTTATTTGAGCAGAAATAGGGTTGGAGATGGACTTCCTACTGCTAATACTTTGCTAAAAGATGCTCAGAAAAGTAAGGATGCTGTAGTGGATATTCCTAAGAGGGATGATTCAATTAGCACTAATTATATGGATTTTAGATAGATAGAGCCCTCTTTTCTAGAAGAAAAAGAGTCCCAGAAAATAAAATTTTCTGGTCCATTCAAAAGTAAAACTTTATGGCCTCGGGTAGAAAAGACTAATTTTGGGGAAGAACTGGATTTTAGATAGAAATCTTTAAAAATCAGAAATTTTTAATTTCT
Organism: Candidatus Woesearchaeota archaeon; assembly: GCA_964357325.1. GTDB lineage: Archaea > Nanobdellota > Nanobdellia > Pacearchaeales > GW2011-AR1 > ARS1285. The sequence goes on along the minus strand of CAYHLB010000019.1, from coordinate 6,844 downwards.
AGATGGTAAGGGATATTTCTGGTAATGGCCAAAGCTCAAAGACCACTCTTAATTGTCAATTGGATTCTGATTCCAGGACTTCTGAATCTTCTTTAAGGAGAGATTCTCGCAGAGAATTTGTGGAAGAAGATCCAAGGGTTTATACATATAGTGCTGGAGATATAGAAGCTTTAGATAGAATAGAGTATGAACGCTGGTTTGGAAAAAGGTAATTTATATATTGTATTTTCTTAATAATAATAATGAGATTTTATCTGTCCAGTGTCCAAGATAAAATCTCTGATTTTTATCAGTAGTGCACTAAATATCAGTTAGGTAAACATGCAAGCTGATACTTATATCCTATTGCTTAATTTAGCAAATAACTTTTATATCTAAATGTTTAAAAACCCTCTTTTTGTTAAATTAGTATGAGAAGAAAAATACATCCTGTTGAAGCTGCATTAATGGAATATCAGGATCAAGGAAGAATTATAGTTGATAGGTCTAAATATGTTCCCCCTGTTCCAAATAATTTTCCTCTTGATATTAGTACTGAAGTTGAATGCATGTTTGCTTCACTTTATGATCAATCAAGAAGATTGGCTTCTCATGGAGAATATGAGGATGTTCCTGTATCAATGGATGCTTCTTTACATGATGCTTTGAATGAGCATTCTGAAGTAATGTATGAATTAGGTGAACTTAGTGCGGCTTGCAAAGGAATGAGCAGAATTGAAGCTTATGACCCTCATTTATTAACTGATGAAGCAAGAAGAAGAATTGAAGAGCTGAAATATTAATTGATTTTATATTTGTCAAATTGTTTTTTTGATTCTGTGTCTTTTGTTGAGAAAGACTTTTGCATTTGTTCTGCTAGAGTTTTGTCTTTTTTATCTTCATAGATAACTACTGGACCAGGAATTGTTGTAGAAATTATAATATTATAATTTAGGATTTTGTTTAATTCTATTAATTGATTGTTTTGCGCAAGATTTTTTCCAAGGATTATTTTTCCGTTGTTCCTGAAATGTCTTCCTATTGATAGGAGCTGGATGTCTTCATTTTTTATATTAGGTTTATTTTTAAAAATATCTTTTAGTTTTGGAGCATATTCTTTTTCACATAATAGACAGCCCCCTGTTGGAAGTGGAAATTTTATATTATATTGTTTTGCAAGTTGTATTTGCTTTTGCCTGTATCTTCCTTCTATGGCAAGAAGTTTTTCTCTATTGACTATGCCTTGGGTTTCTGGAATTGTTATTGGAAGAAGTTTTGCAGATAATGGGCGAAGTATTTTTCCTTGAAGATTTGATTCTTTTTCTGTGAGAGCTAGATATCTTTTTAATTGAGACATTGGCCTTTGGCCAAGAACTTCTCCTGTTACAATAAAATCAGAATCTTCTAAAAATTCTTTTGCGATATTGAACATAAATATTTTGCAATCTTTGCATGGATTTATTGAAGTTCCTGTTCCAAACTTTGGATTTTTTATTATCTCTAGATATTTTTCTAAATATGGGGAGCTTGTGCAGTCAATAACTCTTAGTTTTACTCCTTGAATTTGGGAGTAATTAAGAACACATTCAAAATTATTACAGCAACCTCCTCCAAATGGAAGTTTAAAGAAAATAGCTTCTAGGTCTATGTTTTGTTCTTGCATTAATTTTATTGCAAGTCTGCTGTCAAGTCCGCCTGAAAATAATACAATTGCTTTAGGTTTTTTCATCTTACCTTTTCACAGGTATTATTATATTCAAAAAGCTTTCCATGAGCTTTATCAATGATTTCTTTATTTACAAGAATTTCATTTGGAGTTCCTATAGATAGGCAGACTTGTGCTGAAAGAACTTCAGAATTAATATCCTGCGCTGTTGTACATAAAGAACCTGATTGATTTACATATGCATATCTTAAGAGTCTTTTGTAGGAGTCTTTATCTTGGCTATCTGCTTCAAGTCTTATTTGTTTATTTAAAATTAAATCAGAAAGAAATTGTTTTGCTTCTTCATAGCCTTTTTGATTTTCTTCAGGAGTGTCAATGCATAATAATCTTATTTTTTCTCCGGATGCTATCTCAAATGTATCTCCATCAATAATTCTTGTTACAGTGTTGTTTGTAATATCTTCTGTATTTTTTTCTTTAACTAGGCTTAGGGATGAAAATGAAAGATAGATTCCAATTGTTATTAGAAAGATTAGTAATAAACTTGCTAGAATTATTAAATTCTCTTTTTTAAAAGCTTCTGTGTTTTGATTCATAATCTATAGAGGATATTTTTGCTTTTAAATGTTGCTTTGGTAGATTTATTGGTAATGTTAATTATTTTAATATAATTATTTTATATGCGGGGTTGTAATATCTTATTAATGTTTTATTCTTTATTAATATTAAGAATTTTTTACAAATAATGTCTTACTCTATATAATAGCATTTCAAGAATTTTTTTAAATGAAGAGCGCCTTCTCCATTCCTTATAATTGAATGGAACTGTATCCTTCATTGTTTCATTAAAATATTCTTTTAATACATGGATAATTCTTTTATCTTTTCCTAGGAAATTTATTTCATAGAGATATAGGAGGCTTCTATAATCTAGATTTGACGAACCTAGTAGGAAGAAATTATCATCAACAATCATTAGTTTTGAATGAAGCAGGGTTGGCTTATAATAGTAAATTTCAATTCCATTTTTATATAGGTTCCCTAGATATCTATTTCTTAGAGCATCTACTACAGCTACCTTGGAGTTATAGGGAATTATTATTTTTACTTTTATTCCTTTTTTTACTGCTTTTGATAGCACTCTTCTTATTATTGTTGAGGGTATAAAGTAAGGTGTTTCTATTAAAATTGATTTTTTTGCATTTTTTATTAATTTTACATATCGACCTTCTGTTACTCTTGAATAATAGGCTGGAATTTCATTTATTATTTCAAATTCTTCATGAAATATGGATTTTAATTTTTTATTTGTTATTTTGTCACTATGTTTTTCCCATACTCTTTGAAAAGATTTAATAAAAGAATTTGCTATATCTCCAACTAGCTTTAAAACAAGCTCTCTAGAATTAATGTATTTTTGAGTTATGTTTGCAGAACCAACATATGCAATGTTATTGTCTATTATCAATAGTTTTCTATGGTTTCTTTCATGATTTTTTGAAAATATTCTTATAAGATATTTTATTTCCCTGAATAGTTTTACTTCTGCACCATATTGAATAAGTTCTTCAAAATAATGTTTTTTTACACTAGAACCCCAGGCATCTAATAGCAATTTTATTTTTATTCCTTGTTTTGCTTTTTTTAAAAGTGCTTGCCTAAATTTATCACCTACTTCATCATTTTCATAGATATAGGTTTCAAGAAATATTTGTTTTTTTGCATTTAATATATCTTTAATCATTTCATAATAAAGTTCTCTTGGCTTTGATATTATTTTAAATTCTTCTTTCATAGTATTTAGAGAGAGAATTAGTTTTTATTTGTTATGTTTGGCATTTTTTAAAGATTCAGGGGATTTTGATGAAAAAATAGGCTCAAAAACCTATTTAAATCATGATATCTATTGTTTTGTAAAAGGGATATAAAAGATGGTGAGATTGATTTGCTATAATATTGAATATTGTGAAGGTATTGAAGGAAGATGGTATGAGTATCTTAAATTCTGGAAAATGTTTTTTCCTCCAAAGCATCTTGATTGGAAAATTGTCAGAACTTTTAATAAATTAAAGGCAGATATAATTGCTCTTGTTGAAGTAGATATTGGTTCTGTTAGAAATAGGGGTAAGGATGAAGTGAGATATATTGCTAAAAGGACTGGACTTACTAATTTTATTGAAAAAATAAAGTATCCGATTCATGGATGGTTGGGTCTTTTTCATCATGTTCCAATTTTAGATATGCAGGCAAATGGAGTTATTTCTAAGTTTAAATTTCATAAAGTTAAATATCATGTTTTTAATGAAGGGACTAAGAGAATGATTATAGAGGCTAGTGTTAATTGTCCTAAGAAAGTCACCTTGCTTATTTGCCATCTTGCTCTTGGAAAAGGTGCAAGGAAAAAACAGATTGAAGAATTAATAAAAATTGTTAATCAAATAAAAAATCCAGTTATTTTAATGGGAGATTTTAATACTTTTAATGGTGATAAAGAAATAAAGGAATTATTGAGGAGAACTAAGTTAGATGATAAAATAGGTTTAGATAAGGAAGATTTGCCTTTAACAGAGCCTTCTTGGTCTCCTAGTCGTAGGCTTGATTATATTTTGACTTCTAAAGAGATTAATGTAAAAAATTATAAAATTCTTAATTATCATTTTTCAGATCATCTTCCTGTGATGATTGATTTTGAGGTTAAGTGAATATATTTAAACTGTTATTACTTAAGTAGTCTATGAAAAAAGAGGATAAGTATAATTTTTTATTATTGGTACTAGCATTGTTAGTTATACTTTCTGTATTTTTGTTTAAGAACATTTATTTGTTCTATATCTTTTTTATAATTTCTATAGCTACAATCTTATTTAAGAGGTGGGTTATGGGTACTTTATTTAAATATGTTTGATTTTATTAGAGATATAAGATACGATATTTTTTTAGTTTATTCTGGTCTGATTCTTATTGGAGGTATATCTTGGTTTTATTATCTTTTTCATCCAGAATTTTTTAAAGATGTTACTAATACTGCTGGATTCATGTTAATTTATATCTTTGTAAATTGGATAGGTCTTTATATTTTTTACTTAGGGTTAAGCGAATTTAAAGAAAATTATATCCACGAAAAAGAGATTAGTAATTTAAAATGGGAAGTTGAAATTATTAAGCTTAACTTAGAAAAAGAAAAATTGACAAAAATAGTTTTAAAGAAAGAAAAATTGATTCAAAAGTAGGGTATTTTATTTTGAATTAATAATCGACAAACAAAAACATTTATAAAAGAAAAAATCTTTTATAAAGTAGGAAAAAGGAGGATACTATGGAAAGTGCTATGATTGGATTGGGTGTAATAGCCATTGCTTGGATATTGCAGCTTGTCTATTCTTGGAAAGGTAAAAAAGATATTCAAACTAAATTCTTGATAGTCTATGCAATAGGTACTGCTTTATTGATAATAGATTGTTACTTGAATGATCTTAGATGGACTGGAATCTTTAATACAGTTGTGTTAATGCTTAGTTTAATTCTTTTAATTAGAATTGGCTCTAAGAATGATGGAAAGAATAGAAAAACATCCAGGAGAAGATAGTTCAGACTTATTGTTTGAAATAATAATATGAAAAAGAAGATAAGCTATAATAAGCATAAAATTGATGGAATTGTTACTTTAGTTGCATCTCTCATTGTTTTATTTACTTCACTTTGGAATCCTGCTGTGTCTGTTGTTATTTCCTTTGGTTTTTTAGTTTTATATTCTATTTTTAAAATTTTTATAGATAAAAGGTAGGCATTAATATGGATAAAGAAATTAAAAAAATATTAATCAAGTTTTTAGGAGTGTTTTTACTAGTTGTTTCTGTAATCCTTTTATTAAAACAAGATAAAAATTATTTTTTACTGGGATTAGTTGTATTTGCAATAGCAATTGTGGTGCTTATACTATATAATATTAAAAAGGAAGATTTTTGTTCAAATAATCCTGAAAAATGTTCTGTAATTAAACAGAGCATTTCTGAAAATAAAGAAAAGGTAAAAAAGAAAAAATGATTGATATAGAATTGCTTATACTTCCTGCAATTCTTGGAGGAGTTGGGGGATTAACAAGAGGATTTATAGGTTTGTTAAAGGCATTGAGCTTAAAGAGAAGAATTTTATGGGGATATTATGCAATAACTGTGTTGATTGCTTTTATTATTGGTATTTTTACTGGAATTATATTTAATTTTGATTATAGGCTTAGCTTACTTGCAGGCTATGCTGGAACAGATATTCTTGAGGGAATCTACAAGAGCTTTCAGGTCCAGAAAATTTATACTGGGGGGAAGAAATAAGATGAAAACTCTTGTTGTGTATTATTCTAGAAGTGGAAATACAAGAAAGATTAGCAATGAGATTGCTAGAGAAATGAATGCTGAGCTAGATGAAATTGTTTCTTTAAGGGGTTATAGGAGTGTTTTTGGATATATTAAAGCAGGATATCATGCTTTAACTAATAAAATAGTTAAAATTAAATTTATTAAAAATATTGATAGCTATGCATGGGTTATTATAGCTACTCCTAATTGGGGAGCTAGAATGGCTAGTCCTATTTTTAGTTATCTTAAGTTACATGACTTGACTAATAAAAATATCGGGGTTTGTTGTGTTCAGGGTGGAGGTGGAGGAGAAAAAGTGATTAAGCAAATGGAAGAGGTTATTGGAAAAAAAGCAAGAGCTGAATTGATTATTAATCAGATTGATTTCAAAAATAAGGCTTATGTTGATAAGGTAAAGGAATTTTGTGAAAGGATAAAATGAAACTGACAATTAGTTTAGATGATAATGAACTTAAGATTCTTAGAAAAAGAGCTAAAAAGAATCTACTTGATTTAAGAGAGCAGGTTGAAGATATTGTAAGAAGAAGTTGCATAAATGCTGGAATTAATACTTCTAATAGAAAAACTGATGATGAGCTGGTTAATATTTTTTCTAGGGAAGCTAGGAAGAAGAGAAAGAAGAAAAAATAATTGTTTTAGCTTTATGTTAAGATCAGTTCATAACTTAATATGTTTACTCTCCATCTTACGATGTCGAGATGTATTATTCTTAATAATAAATATAAGCGAAATTGTTGAGCATGAGGCGAGCATTTGCATTTTAGTAATTATAATTATGGCTCTTCTCCATATTTTGAACTAAACCGAGAATAAATCAAAAACCAAT